>JABJAL010000114.1 GCA_018669005.1 Nitrospinaceae bacterium | reverse complement strand
TGTCACCATCATCGATCAATGGCCAGCGCACGTCGAGGTGATGAAGGCGAATGGGCTGCATATTGAGATGCCGGACTTGGACCTGAAGATTCCGGTTCGAGCATACCACCTGTGCGAATTGGCTTCTCTGAAGCTCGAGTTTGATATCGTATTCCTCGCCGTCAAGTCCTACGATAATCCTTGGATGCTCCAACTCATAAAGCCCTACCTCAAGAGCGACGGGGTATTGGTCGGCCTTCAAAACAGCATGAACGAAGAACTGAGCATTAGTGTTTTGGGCCCTGAGCGTGTCGTGGGCGCCGTGATCGAACTCTCAGGGGAGATCTTTACGCCTGGCAAGGTCCAGCGCAATACAAGCCGGACGGGTACCTGGTTCGGTGTCGGCGAAATCGATGGAACTATCACGCCCCGCGTGCAGGAGATCCAATCAATTCTGAGCAACGTGGCAGAAGTAGATATTCACCCCAATATTTACAGTGCAAAATGGACCAAGCTCATCGTCAACTCGATGTCCATGGGACCGTTCGGCGTAACCGGCCTCAAAAAAATGGAGGCATCTTATTTGCCTGAAATGCAAGAACTCGCAATGAGACTTGGAAAGGAAGCGATTGAAGTGGGTACAGCTATCGGCTACGGAGTTGAGCCTGTCTTCGGGTTGGACTCAGACGAAATCGCCGGACCTGATGAGCAGGTTCTCAATACGTTGAGCCAGACGCTTTTTCACCACACGGGCAGCAAGTCACGCACCGCCCCCATTCAGGATCACTTGAAAGGCCGCAAGAACGAAATAGAATTCATCAACGGTTTGGTGGCGCGCAGGGGCAAAGAGGCCGGGGTGCCGACACCTTGCAACGATGCCGTGGCCGAGATAGCCCGGCAGATTAACCAAGGGCAGCTCGAGATGGACCCCTCGAACTTTGAAGTGCTCCTGGATAAAGTTCGACCATAAGGCCAGGAAAATTAAACTGCGCTCCGCAAAAGCGCCTTCCCCGTTCAAGCTGCGACGGGGATAAGCCGGCATTAGTGATGAAGCCCGCCAGACATAGGCATCCAGGGCCAAATTACACCCATTCCATGTCCGCAGAGAATAGGGATTTTTCAGGAGCGGTGTGCGGAAGGCCCCGCAGGCCGGGGGAAATGGGCACAGGGGATAGCAAAGAGAAGGTTCGTGATGACTAGTTGGCGATTGACGGAGTCGGCTGCAAACGGTTCTCTGCCAAATTTCTTGTAGAACTGATAAAATACATGAGAGTTGCCAAGGAATTTGTAGCTTATCCGGCGATTATTGACATCTTCATGCTAACAAGGAGCGAAAATGGTACGCTTGGCCGACCTTCCAAAAATTGATCGTGACCATTTAGCGTCAAAGGTCTGCCCACCTTTCGATAGCACGCCGTGGGTCAAAGGTCCGCCTCTCCGTGAACGCCGAGTTGCTGTGATTACCACGTCAGGTATTCATCCTCCCGGACAGCCTACTTTTAAATTTCGCGAATCTTCCTATCGCGTAATTCCCGGAGACACCACGGGTAAAGACTTGGTGATGTCCCACATGTCAGTCAATTATGACCGCACCGGATTCCAGCAGGACGTTAATGTTGTATTTCCTATCGACCGGTTGCGAGAGATGGAAGAGGCCGGAGAAATTGGATCCTTGGCCGACTTTCATTATTCTTTTATGGGCGCCGCCGGGGGGCCAGAGGCATATGAGAAATCAGCCAAAGAAGTTGCGGGTTTGCTGAAGGACGATCAGGTTAATGCGGTTCTTTTCTCGCCGGTCTGACCGAACTGTACGGTCGTCGTGAGCGGCCTGAGCCATTTCATCGAAAAAGAAGGCGTCCCGACAACGGGCATCAGCCTTGTACGCGAACATACAGTGGGCTACCGGCCTCCACGCTTTCTTTGGGTTCCCTTTGAATTGGGCCGCCCGTTCGGCGCGCCCAATGCCCCTGAATTTCAGACAAAAGTAATTCGATCGGCGCTGGGTTTGCTCGAGTCGAACGAAGGGCCCGTTTTGCTTGAGGACTTTCCCGAAGACGCCCCTTCCCCCGGCAATGGACACGAAGAGGAGGCAGGAGGCTGGGTCTGCCCCGTGAATCTCTCACCCCCGCCTGAGGAGCGAGGAGAGCTTGAGGCGGCCATTACCGAGGAAATGGGCCGCCTTGCGCCGTGGTATGACCTCGCCTTGAGCACCCGGGGGCGCTCGACAGTCGGGGCGAGCGGCCTGGACATCGAATCAGCCACCAAATTGTTGATCGATTTTATTGAAGGGTCGGCGAAAAATCCCTGTCCCGAACGGAGCTTTGGTGAAACATTGAAATTTGCTTCAGAAGACATCAAAGCATGGTACATGGAGGCCGCTACCGCTCAGCCCGGCAAATCAACCAGCCAGGATCTCAATAACTGGTTTTGGGAGGAAACGGTCGCAGGAAAATTGTTTATCGATGTGCATACTACCGGCTCGACGATGGACGATGAAAAAATAAAAAGATTTGCTAACGAATATACTGTGCCTCGTTCACAAAAACACCGACTGGACGAATAATCACCTCTCTACAATCCCATCAAAAATTTAAGTCCAAATAAAACTAAGGAATTGGCTGGCCATCGCAGCGGAAGCTGAGCACATACGAAAAACAATCGACATGTTTCCTCCCCCAACCGGACCGGATTTTTCACACTGTGAATTTGGGGTTAATCAGGATAAATTACGCACGGCCCATGGTGCAGAGAATCGGGTATTTCAGGAGCAGCGCCCAAAAAACCCCACTTACCGCAAGAAATTGGAACAAGACATAGCAGAGAGAAAAATTGATGATTTAAAAGTGGCGGTGGAGGGAGTCTCCTGCGAAACCTTCTCCACCAATTTTCCTGTTTAACAGGGAAAATACAGGGAAATTTTACGTTTTTAGCCATTTCTACCGGAAAATCCCCTGTATATGCCTATGAATTAAAGAGTTTTAGAATTTCGACCAGAAATAGGAACAGGGAAATATTTTGAACTATCAGGGAATTCGGTTATGACCGGCCCTTACTGTCAGGATTAGTAATTCGCCATACACACCCCATATAATCCAGCCAATACTGACACGGAGGGTACGTCGATGCAGAGCTGGGCTATTAGCGAAAGAATTCACTGTGACGTTCTCGTCATCGGCAGCGGCGCGGCCGGACTGCGGGCAGCCATCGAAGCTGCCCGCCAAGGCCAGAATGTTCTCATCGCCTGCAAGTCCAATGGCGGGCGCGGCACCTCCACCCACATTGCAAATGGCGGCTTCCGTGTCGCGCATGAAGACTTCTCCCGCGAGGAGCACTTTGAGCTGGTCATGAAAGGCGGCCGCTTCATCAACGACCGCCGAAAGGTCCGAATTCTCGCCGAGGAAGCTCCCGCCGCCTACGAGGAGATGGAGCGCCTCGGCGTCACCTTTCGCCGCGAGGGCGCCATGCCCTCCTTCCCGGGCGGAAAAGCCATCATCCAAGCCCTTGAGAAAGAGGCCGCGCGCCTCGGAGTAAAAACCCTCAAATCCACCGCCATCGTCGAACTGCTCCGGGAAGGAGATCGGGTGTGCGGCGCCATCGCATACGACACCGGTGTGGGTGCCTTCAAGACCTTGCTTGCCCCCGCCACCATCCTCGCCACGGGCGGCGCGGGCGCACTCTACAGCTTCTGCGATAACCCGCCCCACGCCACCGGAGACGGCTATTATCTCGGCCTTGCCGCTGGTGCAAGGCTCACCGGCATGGAGTTCGTTCAGTTTTACCCCCTCGGAGCCTATCAACCCGAGCGGACCGCGCTCCTCTTCCCCCCTGTTCTCGGCAACCTCGGGGTCATCCGCAATGCGGGCGGCGAGGACATCTACCAAAAGTACGGTATTACCGCATGGCCCGCCGCCTCCCTCGCACGTGACATCACCTCCCGCGCCTTGTACAGCGAAATTGACCGAGGAGCAGGGGTGGGTGGCGCACTTCTTCTCGACCTGCGCGAAATGACCGAGGAAGACTGGGCCTCCTCTCCCGGGGTCCAAGAAAAGCGACCTTATTTCCGCCGCCGCTTCAATTGCGACGAAGAACCACTCCGGATCATACCGGTCTCCCACTACACAATGGGCGGCATAGTGATTGACGACTGGGGAAGAACCGGTGTCGAGGGTCTGTTCGCGGCGGGAGAGACCACCGGCGGCACCCACGGCGCGAACCGAATCGGCGGCAACGCCATTCCCGAGGCCCTCATCTTCGGCACCCGGGCCGGGCAAACCGCCTCCCGCCTCTCGGAAAAAACGGGCGGAGGCACATCCCCTTCCGAAAGTGTTATTTCCGATACGGTGGATCGGTGGCGGGAGACATTTTCCGAAACGGGCGGGGAAAGCGCGGAAGACATGCTCGACGGGGTGCGTGGTGAAGTATGGGAAAATGTGGGGATCATACGGGAGGGTGATAGGCTCCGTAGCGCCCTTGAATCTTTCGATGCACTGGAGCGTGATGGATTACCCCGCCTCCCTACATCCACACCGAGAGAAATTATCGCCGCTCTCGAGGTGCGCTCGCTCCTCCTCATTGCGCGAATGGCCGCCGGCGCCGCCCTTTTACGAGAGGAAAGCCGCGGGGCCCACTATCGCTCGGATTTTCCCGAAGAGGTGGAGGACGAATTGTTCAACACAGTGGTCCGGCTCGACAGTGAGAACCTCAATTTTGAGAAAATCGAGGTTCTGAACGTCGGAGGGGCTGAAAATGGATAGCCATGCCCCACCAGATTAAATTCACCATTACACCGCGATATCCTCAACCCTCTTCAGTCCGGGAGAGGCAAATCAAGCCCTGAGCTTTTCTTTTAGCCAGTCTCCCATGTAGTGAACGACAGGCGAAATGTAATCGATGTGGCAGTGCTGGGCGCCGCCATCGAGACCCTTGTAAACCCTCATGGTTTTGTCCTTGGAGCCGACTGCCCTAAAAAGCGCCCTTGCGTCCTTCATCGGTATCTGTTGATCGTCTACTCCGTGAACTAGCAGAAACGGGCACTTCATTTTCTGGACCACACCATCGAGCCGAAAGCCCTCGAGTTTATTCAGCGCCTCATCCATCGTCTTTACATCGAAGCTCCACGTCAGGTGGTGGCCCGGAACGGGAAGCTGGGAGTGAAAAGCCGCCTTAATCCGTCGGCTCCAGGTGGCGTGATAATCCCATATCGCACCCCACGCGACGCAGGCCTTGAAGCGGGGCTCCATACTGGCGGTTCGGGGCGCATAATACCCCCCCAGGCTCGGTGCCACAATGGCCGCTTTTTTCGCATTCACATCCTTTCGCTTTTCAAGGTAATCGAGGGCGGCTGCACCAGCCACCTCGTAATCGTGGCGAAGGTGAATCTTCCGGAAACGAATGGACTCCCCTACACCTGGGCTATCTACGATAAGACAACTCATACCGCGCCGGGTAAACGCGTCAGCCGCCCAGTTGAGGCTCATCTCTTTCGTGCCGTCGAATCCGTTATAGAGCACGACAACGGGCGGCTTCGCCTTTCGCGTGTTTTCCGCCGGGACGAAATAGGCCGCGAGTTTCTTTTTCCCTTCGAATGGAATGTCCAGCACTTCGATCCGCGGCCGGTCGGTCAGACGGGCATAACGCTTGAAGGAATCTATGGACAAGCGATAGGCATCAAGCGCCTTTTTATCTTTCGGAAACCGAAAGCGATCGCCCATTTGATAGTAGTTGGAGGCACGCTTGTGAAAGGAGGCTGCCGAGAGCGCATTGCCCCTTCGCTCCTCGGATAATGCGCTCTTTCGCAATCTGTCCGCCATCCGGATCCATTCGCGGAACCATAGGCCGTCATTTCCCACGTTCCGCATGAGTCGGCGGCATATCTGATCAATCTCGCCAATATCCGATGCCCCTGCCGACGCACCGGCCATGGCGGCGACAACATTAAAAGACCACCTGTAATCCTCGGGGAAGTAGGCAAACCACGATTTATTCCGAATCGCTTTAACGACCATCAGTTTCACTCCTCTCCTGATTTCGAATCGGGCCTTCATCAAAACAACGCAAGAAAAACCCGAATCACCAGTCAAAATGACTCATGAGATTGTTCAACAACCTAATATTACCATCAAATGATCGTGGTTTGGCGAGCGTACAATTCAAGTTCGAGCGAACCCGAATTATTTCGATCTGTGATAAATTACGACTTTCATCAAACAACGAAAAATAGAGGAGCATGCAATGAGCAGGACACATGCGGACGCCAAGTGGTTCACCTATTTTCCGGATAACCTCCGCTGGTCGCTGTCCATATGCTGGATGATCTCCTGCGCCCGGTGGGGAGCCTCCGAAATTGGAGAAATCGATCAGGTGGGTCGGCGCCTGGGCAAAAAACTGGGGGACGACGCACATTGGCTCCGCGAATGGTCCGCGATGGGCAACAGGGTATTTGCGCTAGCCGAGAAGGAACAAAACCAAGGCCACAACCTGACCGCCGCCGCGCATTACCTAAGGGCCTGCTACTACTTTCAGATGGGTGAGCGCTTGATCTCTCCGAAAAACAAGAAAGCCCTCAACATCTATCGAAAATCGATTGATTGTTTCCGCCGGTATGCCCGGTTGACCGACCGGCCCCGCATTCAGCCCGTGGAAATTCCCTACGGGAAGGGAAAGAAGCTGCCCGCATATCTTGTACATGCCGAAAATACCAAAAAGACAAAACCGCCCGTTGTCGTCTTTTTTGACGGCCGTGACGTCACCAAGGAGATTCAGTACATCTGCGGCGTGCAGGATCTCGTCCGGCGGGGCATGAGTTGCCTTATCGTGGACGGGCCGGGCACGGGCGAATCCGTTCGCTTCCGCGATATCTACCTGCGCCACGATTACGAAGTGGCTGGATCGGCCGCGCTCGATTATCTGGAGACACGCAAGGACGTGAATGCCAAAAAGACGGGTGTACTGGGAATCAGCCTGGGGGGCTACTATGCCACCCGGGCGGCCAGCTTGGAGCCGCGCTACAAGGCCTGCGTCGCCTGGGGCGCGAATTGGGAATATCAGAAAACCTGGAAAGTCCGCGGCATCCCTGCTCATTCCTACATGGAAATCATGAACGCCCACTCGCAAGAAGAAATGCAAGTGGAGTTCGATAAATTCTCCCTCAAAGGGGTGGCCGGAAAAATGCGGTGTCCATTTCTCCTCACGCACGGCGCGGACGATCAAATGGTGCCCATGCGGGAAGCCCGCGCTCATTTCAGAGCGGTTGGCTCCAAGGACAAGACGTTCCGCGTTTTTTCAGCACGCGAGGGCGGAGCGCAACACTGCCAGATCGACAACATGACCCTGGGGACCACCTGCATCCAAGATTGGCTACAGGAAAAACTCAAATAAGATGTACACTTTGCGTAAAGCAAGATATTTGAAAAATTCAGAAACACCCGCCAAGGTTGCCATCCGGCATACCCATCCAGCGAACGAATCTTCATCTCACTCGATGCGGGAATGGAAATTTGTCAATGAGAGGATAATCCGATAATGAGCGAAAATGCAGAACTGGACTCAATTTTTCAGTATATCGACAATCACACGGAAGAAATTGTATCCGACCTCCAGGAACTCTGCCGCCAGCCGAGCATTTCCACCACGCACACCGGCATCGAGGAGATGGCTGGCCTGGTTCATAGCCGCCTTGAGCGTGCGGGGCTGAATGCCGCTTTTCACGAAACGGACGGACACCCAATTGTGACCGGAAAACTTGAGGGCGCATCCCTCAAAACACTTCTTTTCTACAACCATTACGACGTCCAGCCCGCCGAGCCCCTGGAGGAATGGACAAGCCCACCATTCGAGGCACGGGTGGTGGATGGCCATGTCATCGCCCGCGGGGCGACCGACAACAAAGGCAACATCATCAGCCGCCTTGCGGCGTTCGAGGCGTTTCTGGCGGTACGGGGAAAGCTGCCCTGTTCGATCAAGTATCTCATCGAGGGCGAAGAGGAAATCGGTAGCCCTTCCCTTGAGAATTTCATCATCAACAACAGGGAAATGCTCGAAGCGGACGGGTGCATATGGGAGGACAACACTGTAAGAGAGCACATACCCGTACTGGCACTCGGAAACAAGGGGCTCTGCTACCTGGAACTTCGCTGCCGGACGGCAAACGTCGATTTTCATTCAAGCAACGCGCAAATGTATGAAAACGCCGCATGGCGCATCGCCTGGGCGCTTGCTTCAATGAAGGACCAAGACGAAAACGTACTCGTCGAAGGTTTTTACGATGGCATCGAGCCGCTCACCGAAAAAGAAGAAGAGTTGGTGAACAAAATTCCCCCTTACGACGGTAAAACCCGCAGAGAAAATTTCGAACTTCGCCGCTTCGCCCTCGATATGCCCGATGAAGAACTGGCCCGGCGCCACCTGGTCCATCCGTCTTTCAATATCGCCGGATTCGACGCTGGCTACACGGGTGAGGGCGTCAAGACCATCGTATCGGGGAGAGCCCGGGCCAAAATCGATTGCCGCCTCGTTGTGGGTCAAACCCCCGAAAAGATTCACGATTGTATTCGGCGTCATCTCGACAAAAACGGTTTTGAGGATATTGAAACGGAACTTCTCTTCAGCTCACTTCCCGCAAAAAGTGACCCTGAAAGCGACGTCGTCAAAGCCTGCGCCGAATCCTCCCGCCGGCTATACGGGGAGGAGCCAATTATCAACCCGTTCGGGAACGGCAGCACACCTACGTGGATCGTCATCAAGCATCTGGACTTGCCGCTGTCGTCCACAGGGGTGGGTTGCATCACCTCGCGGACGCACAGTGCGAATGAAAACGTAAAAATCGAACACCTGATCATGGGAGCGAAATACATGGCGGGAATTTGCGAATCATTTGGCACAAAGTAATTGCCCTATCGAGCCTTTGGGCAACCTGTGTACGGCGAATTGATAACTCCAGCTAAAAATCAGGCATTTTCTCGCCCTGCGCTAGAACGTCATCCCTCTTAACTTCACCCAACTGGGATTTCGCCACACATAAAGAAGGTCCTTTAGTTCGAATTCGCGGTTTCTACTTCTTTAGCGAACAGCCCAAAAGCGGACACTGGGCCTACCTTCATCACCCCTTCGTCTCGAAAAAACAAATACAGATCACTCTTGCGCGTGAGTAGTTCCGCTCCCTTTCCTTTCAGGAACGAATACCCTCTCGCCTTATCGTATATGTATCCGACTCGCTTTTTGGTGGAATAGAAAAGCCCCGACGGGGGAACCATAGCAAGAGAGGTAATCTTTTCCGATGCTCGGTAAACCAAGCTCAACGGCTTGCCCGGGCTGAAAAGATAAACTTCCTCCTTCATCGCAAGGAACGTTAACGTACCATTTCCTGAAACCGCCCCGATGGGCTCCGGGGCACGCATCAAATGCACAAGCCCGCGGCTGATGTCATAGACGTAGAGCGACCCGCTTCCTCCGCCGTAAAGATAAACCTGCCTCCCATTCACGGTCTTAACCTGCATCCCTGCTTCAGGGAGTTGGCTCAACGTCTCAAAACCGCTATCGGCGAATACCCCGAGACGCTTACCCCAGACCATCAGCAAAGCGTCACCACCCAAGCAAACCGGTCGACTTTATCCACCTCCCGAATTAGGAGCAATTTGGTTCTTCCACGCCGGGCCGGATCGAATGAGATGAGTCGGTTGCGGTACAACAAATAAGGGACCCCGCGCCAGTTAACATCGAAAAGAATGTTTTTGCTATGAATATCGCCAGGCAACTCATCCAAACGGAAAAGGAAAGAAACTTTGAGCCCCGCTGGGAATATCGCTTCATAAGAAAGCGGTTTCCCTCGGGGAAGAAATGGCAACCTATCGTATTCGCTGTAGTAATACCCACCGAACAAAACGGCAATGAGGAAACCGACGCTGATCAAAACTTTCATTTTTCACCATCGAACCAGCTGGGGTAACCTGGCCCCACACTTTTGCCGTCTTTCCAGTTCAGAATAGCGAATACGCGGCTTTTCTCTTTACGGTTGCCGTTCGATCCTCCGAAAAGACCCCCCCCCCTTGATCCGGGAAGTAACTTCGTTTTTGGAGGTCTTAAGGGCAAGATTGCGCCATTTGTTCCCGATTTTTTTGTAGAGACCTCCACGGCGATCGGCTACATCGTCGTGCAGACGGTCACTTACGGCGCTCTCATTCCCTTCTCGAATAGTGTCGAACAACCCTATGAGACCCCATTTCGTCACCGCATCGAATTCTTTCTTCATATCTTGATACTTCTTGCCTACTGATCTCACGACTCGCGCCCCGGGAATACGTTTCGCGATCTCATCGGTGGATTTTTCCTTCATCCAGTCAGTGATCTCTTTACTCTCTTTCTTCTTCGCGTTCCGCAACGACCTGGAGATTTTTTGGGCAAAATCGACAAGAGGCTGGGCGGCGAACTGTGTGACTGGATCCGCCGTTCCTTCTTTCACGCTGGCGAATCTATTCCGAACCGACCGCCAGGCAGAGGCAGAACCACTAATGACCGAATCCGTCACATGCTTGCCATAATCGAAAGCGGAACGAGCCGCATTCTCAGCAACCTCACCGGCCGATCGGACTGCCTTGTTGTCGGTAACAGCATTGGCGATTCGTGCTACAGGTATAAAGACCGGATCGAGCACCCGCAAATAGCTACTGTTGTAGGACCGTGTTTTGCGCAAATTACGGTGGGCGATTTTGTCTTTCGGATTCAGGGCAAGGGATTTCCGATAAGCCTCCTCGGCTTCTTTTGTCTTGCCTTTCCTCCATAAGATGTTGCCCAGGTTGTTCCAGGCGGCGCTGTTCTTCGGATCTGAGCGAAGAATCTTGAGATAAACCTGCTCGGCGTCCTTGTCGCTGCCCTTTTCGCTGAGAGCAAATGCCCGATCGAAATCGCGGGATCGCTGAAGCCTCTCCATGTTTCCCTGGGCGGTCTTGTAATTCTGATTATGCTCCAAGGCCTTTCGGTAGGCCGCCTCGGCTTCTTTCTTCCGTCCCATATTCCATAAGGCATTGCCTAGGTTATTCCAGGCGCGAGAATTGCCCGGATGTTTTTCGAGAAATTTTCGGTACGCTCTCATGGCCTCGCCTGGCTTGCCTCGTTTATTAAGATCATCAGCTTCGCTGATCGCACGATCCGATGTCCATTTCTGAAATCGACTGAATTCAGAACGGATATAATGATCGCCAGGATAACGAGCTATTGCGTCGCGATAAGCGCGCTCAGCATCTTCAATTCGGCCCATCTTCTTCAAAGACTCTGCGATTCGCCGCATGGCACGGAGGGCCAGATTCTTTGGAGGATTGCTCCGAAGATAGGCACGAAGATCACGAATGGCGGTGGAATAGTCGCCCTTTTTAAACGCTAAGCCAGCACGTTCATATGCCTTTCTCTCAGCATCACGTTTTGCCTGGAGGCGGCGGCGCTCCACCTGATCTCGTAAGTTTTTCAGATTGTTCCTTGCACTCTTCGCATTCTGTTCAATGGAGAGCGCTCTCAGATATGCCTGCTCAGCATCGCGCTCTTTGCCAAGATCCCAAAGAATATTTCCCAGATTATTCCAAGCGGCATCATTACGAGGATTCAGTCGGAGCACCTCGCGGTAGGCCCGTTCAGCCTCATGATTTCTCTTTTGCTTCCTCAGATTCCAGGCGCGACCCCAGGCGAGGTTTTTTAGCGAACTCTTCAGATTGTTGCGGGCATGTTTGTTGTTGGGATTGAGCTTCAAGGCTTTGCGGTAGTAGGCCAAAGCTTTGCTGTAGTTCTTCCATTTCCAATAGATATTGGCCAGGTTGTTGTGGGCCATGCTATCGCTAGGATTTATTCGAATTACCTGAAGATAGGCTTGCTCCGCCTCACGCAGCCGGCCCGCCTTCGCGGCGTTCCAGGCTTTTTGGAAATACGGGTGGGCTCGTTGGGCCGGTGTGGGAGGAGGTGGAGGTATGTAAGTACGTCTGCCTCCCTGGGGTGCACCGCGGCAGTAGTTATTCCAACTCCCGCAGATGTTCGACTTCCTTCCCCAAGCAGCCGAGGCGGGATGGACATCAAACAGAAAAGCGAGGAGAAGCGGAATAACAGAAAAGAGGAACAACCTCTTGGGGCAACGAAAAATGCTCATAAATCCGTGTGCTCCACAATAATTAAAGCTCTGAAAATTCAATACTTTTAAGATCAGATCTAAATCTAACCACAAAGAGTTGTGCTCCGCAAAACTCTATCTCAAGTCAGGCTGCAAGAAGAACTACCCGATAATCATGATGAAGCCCGCTCATCACCAGCTGTACTCCGCAAAAAATTAAACCCACACGAATTCAAGGCTTTTAGCGTCTGATGAATCGCACATTCAGTCAACAATTTATGATTCGATTGTGGGTTAGGTAACGGATCGTCCCCATCAAGCCACCCACAGCCCCCGAGGAAGAATAAAGAGGTGGATTTTGCTAAGCAGAGAGCGTTGCCGCATAATTCCGGTACAATTCGGTTGAGTGGGGTCCAAAGGAGATGTTTGAATGGTTGAAACCATAGGCGTTTGTCACTCGGCGCAGGGGGCGGCCAATGCAATCATGGCGCTCGGCGTCGCAGCCGGGGTCTTCGCCGAGGAAGGACTCGACGTCATCATGGAAGAGGTTCCCCGCACGGGAGATGCGGTGAAAAGGCTCTTGGCGGGCACAACGGAATTTGTGGTTGTCGGTGCGGTGCCGATTTTAAGTGCAGCATATGAGGGCCATCATCCGGTCATTGTCATGAGTATCGAGGCCGAGAACGTGTTCGGTATCATAGGGGCACGATCTATCGGCTCCTCTGAAGACTTGAGGGACAAGACCATCGCCATCAGCGGCCGGGGGGAACAGGACGACATCATGATCCGCCGCGCGCTTTCCGAATGGAGGATCGATCCGAACAGGGGTGTGACCTTCATGGAATACGCCAGCCGGGGCGGATGCTGGCAGGCAATCGTCTCAGGCGAGGCCGCGGCGATGTGTGCGACCATTCCCCAGCCAATCCTTGCACGAGCTATCGGCCTGCCGGTGCTCAAGGACTTTGCCCAATTGCACGAGCCTCTTCAGGCGGGCTGCGTAACGACAACTCGTGCCTACATTGACGCTAGGCCCGACATCGTGCGCCGCTTTCTCACCGGCCAACTTCGTGCAGTTCGGTTGTTCCAGAAAGATTTTGAGGCGGCTCTGCCGCATTTGATTGCTCGCAGCAAACTCGATGATGTCGCGGTCTTGCGCGAAACACATCGATTATTCGCACACGCTGCGGAGAACTACGTTCCCAACCCGGCAGCCTCGTCTACTGTCCTGCGTAACCTATCGGAAGCCCGTGGCGAGCCCATCGATGTCGATCTCGAAAAGATCATCGACCCCACATTCGCCATGGCATTGGAGGGTCGCGCGCCTTACGTGTGCATGGCGAATTAGTATTTCCAGCTGAAAATCAGGGTTTTCGTCGGCTTGCGCCGAATGACAATTCTTCCTAACCTTCCCCGCCATGGAGAATTTATTCGTTGTTTTCGCCCACATCCTGGCCACGATTGCCAAACTGCTCAGTCCTGGCGGCGCGAAGGCGCTCGTTTCCGAAAATCTCCTTCTGAAGCAGCAACTTCTCGTCATCAACCGGTCCCGGCTACGGGCACCCAAACTCACGCCTCTTGACCGGCTCTTCTTGGGATTCCTGGCAACTCTTCTTGGTCCACGGCGCACCTCACGGTCGGCCATTACCATCAGACCGTCGACGATCCTGGGATTTCACCAGGTACTAAAGAAACGGAAATATCGCCTTCTCTACTCCTCTAAAAGAAGAAGCAAACCAGGGCCCAAGGGACCGTCATCAGAGCTCATCCAGCTTATCCTGGAGATGAAGCACCGAAATTCCAGGTTCGGCACTACCAGAATCGCGCAGGAAATCGCCAGAACCTTTGGCATCGACATCGATAAAGATGTCGTGAGGCGCGTACTTGCCAAGAATTATCGGCCAGAGCCAGGAGATGGGCCCTCATGGCTCACCTTTATTGGTCACTTGAAGGATAGTCTTTGGAGCGTCGACCTGTTCCGGTGCGAATCCATTTCCCTCAAAACCCACTGGGTCCTGGTTGTCATGGACCAGTTCACCCGGCACATCATCGGCTTTGGTGTGCACAAAGGCGATGTCGATGGCCCCGCGCTATGCCAAATGTTCAATCAGGCCACGATCGGTAAAGGCGTGCCCCGCTATCTCAGCTCTGATCACGATCCCTTGTTCCGCTACCACCAGTGGAGGGCCAATCTGCGGATTCGGAAAATTGATGGGATTAAAACCGTTCCCCATGTACCGATTTCCCATCCTTTTACCGAACGACTCGTTGGCACCATACGGAGGGAGTTTCTGGACCAGACTCTTTTCTGGAACGAGCGCGATCTGGAAGAGAAGCTGGGGGAGTTTCAGGATTACTACAACGGCCACCGGGTTCATCAGGCACTGAACCTGAAAACACCCGATGAAGTCGCCGGGCAGGGACCACCTACTCTGGCAGAATTGAGCAATTCTGCGTGGCTGTCACATTGCCGGAGTCTGTTTCAGACACCGATCATCGCTTGATTAGGAATTCGCCATGCACAGGCTTCTGGGGCCAAATTACCCCCATTCCACAGCCGTAGAGAATTTGGAGATTACCGGAACAGTGCCCGAAAGGCCCCGCTTGTCGCGGGAAATGGGCACAGAGAATAACAAAGAGAAGGTTCGTGATGACTGTTTGGCGGAGAGGGAGGGATTCGAACCCCCGGTACGGTTGCCCGCACAACAGATTTCGAGTCTGTAGGTTATACTTTCCCTCCCTTTCCTTATACCCTATATTCCTTGACAAATAGGCATTTGTCGCCCTATATTCCTTCCTGTAGATTCCGCTCACTTGCTGACATGTGCTGACATAGTGCTGACACGGATTTTGAGGCCTACTCACAGATGAACCTCACCAAGCGGACCATCGATGCACTTAAGCCTCCCGAGAAGGGGTACACCCTCTATTGGGACTCCAAGTTGCCAGGCTTCGGTGTGCGGGTAACATCCTCCGGCATGATCTCATTCGTCCTGAACTATCGGGTAAAGGGGCGCGAGCGACGTTACACAATCGGTCGCTATGGCGAAATAACTCCCACTAAAGCTCGCGAAGAAGCAATGCGCATCAAATCGGAGGTGCGAGGAGGAACTGATCCCCTGGCAGACCGTGCGAAGGGCCGAAATGAACCCACTTTCTACAATCTCGCCGATGAGTACG
>JABJAL010000113.1 GCA_018669005.1 Nitrospinaceae bacterium | reverse complement strand
CGGCTGCCGAACGAACGTCACCCTTGAGCGATTTCGCGACGAGGGCTTTGATCATGGCCCGCTGTTTCGAAACTTTGAGGTGGCGATCGCCTTCGCGGACATTTATGAGTTCTGCCAACTCCTCCTCGAGATCGGACCTCAGGTTGAGCATGCCTTTTCTTCGGCCTTTTGGATTGCCAGATTTTCCGGGTTTAAATTGTGCAAATTTAGGTGGCTTTTTATAGCCGACAGCATAATCTTTCTTTTTCTCTGACATATTTTAACCCTCCTCTTTACGAGGAGTGAAGGCGGGAAGAAGAAGCAATTCATTAGATCGAATTTCGTTTATCTGGTCGAAGGAGAGCCCTGTCTTCGAATGCATGGCCTCTTGCCCCGTCGCATTCTGCCACCGGCGAATGGTAAGATCGACATAGAGTGGGTCCAGCTCGACGCCAAAGCACCGTCGTCCAATTTCTTGCGCCGCGATTACTGTTGTGCCGGATCCCAAAAATGGATCGAAGACGATCTCATTTCTCCTGGAAACATCTTTGATCGCATCAGCGACTAGGGCCACAGGCTTCACGGTAGGGTGCTCGGCAAATAGTGCATCTCGCTCCGCGCCGAAGGAGTTCATGCCGCGGTATTGCCATACATTGGATCTCGACCTGCCTTTGTTGCCCAGTTCAAACGTATTTATGTGCGGCGCGTTTCCCCATTTAAAAACCGGGATAAATTCGTGTGCGCTTCGATAAAAATTTCCCATACCTGCATTTGATTTAACCCATGTAATTATATTCTTGAGATTAACTTTGGCTTCTCTTCCTGCCTGCAAGAGAATTTCAATATGTCGCCAATCCATGCAGACAAAAGCAATGGCTCCGTCCGTCATATTTTCGGTTGCAGCGCGGAGAAAGTCCGTGAGAAATTCTTGAAATTCGGTCTCAGACATTTCGCCGCAAGCCATCGCAAATGTTCGATGTTTGGTTTTTCCGGATCCGGAAACATGACCATCAATCGCGACATTGTAAGGAGGGTCCGCAAACATCATTCGTGCGAGTTCGCTATCGAATAGAGATATTAGGCTTGTCCGGTCTCGAGCATCACCACAGAGAACGCGATGGTGGTTAAGAAGCCAAATGTCCCCGATTTTTGAGACGACAGTTTCATCTGGATCGAGTGAGGCGGGAGGATCCTCAACAACCCCACTCGTGAGATCATCAATTGATAAGGCCATGTCAATTTCAACTTGATCAAATCCTGTCAACTCGAGATCAAAACCAATTTCCAGGAGTTCCTTGAATTCGGATTTCAAACGTTGTGAATCCCAGTCACCTTCCTCAGGCAGCCGATTTAAGGCTAGGCGAAGGGCCTGAATTTCTTCGGAGCTGCGATTCGCAACAGTAATTGTGGCAATCTGGTCGTGCCCAAGTTCCTTTAGGGCGTCTAAAACCGCATGGCCGTCGACGATAGTATTGTTGGCATCGATAATTATCGGGACAATTTGGTCAAATTGTCTCAACAATTTCATTAGCTTGCGTCTTTGGTGGCGGGAATGAATGTGAGGAGAATTCCCGTAGCGCTTTAAACTATTTACGTTGCGATACACGATTTCAAGCGAGTTCTTAGTCATGATAGTTTCCAGTCCGTGTCATTCCTCGAGAATTGCAAAACCAGCTTCTGCTGAATCGTCCCGACTGCACGTGGACGCAATTTGTTTCGCACTTTCTGAAAGGAATGGTAAGTGCAGTTCACCTTCTGGCGATATAATGTCTTTAACACTTAAGGACGATTTGGGGTTGGACGGGCAGATGCACTCGCTATTGCGGCGCATGCAAAGGTGTCAAAAGCGCTTGAATTCTATAAAAAATTGGTGAGTTACTTAATTCGGCCATTCGACTACATGGCATTGGCGCGCCAGAAACAAAACTGACCTACACCGAGAATGGCAGAGAATGGCTCTGCGGATGGGAAGCATCCATATACATCGTGTTGGAACTCAGGCCGTTATACTACGGAGACGGGGTCGGGCTCGGTAAAACTAGGGTCCGTTGAGCCGACTCAGTGTATAAAGACACTTATGCACTCACGTTGATCGTCATGCTCATAACCTGAAGGTCGTAGGTTCAAATCCTACCCCCGCAACCAAAAAAT
>JABJAL010000112.1 GCA_018669005.1 Nitrospinaceae bacterium | reverse complement strand
GACGTGGTTATCGGCGACTTCACCGAGAAAGACCCCGCTCGCCCCTTTGAGAAAAAAGGCGCTCTACACCATCGGTAACCAGTGGAAGCAGCGCTACATCACCAAAATCGACGATGAGCTATACATACTCCCCGCCCAGTACAATCTCGAATCGGGCCGCTGGGTTCCCTACCATCCCAACAACTGGAAAGAGCGCCCCTGGTTGAAGAACTGCGGCGGCTGCCACGTCACCGGGCTCGACTACGAGAAGAAAACCTTCTCGGAAACCGGCGTGGGCTGCGAGGCCTGCCACGGCCCCGGCGACAAGCACGTAGATGCCAAACCCGGTGAATTCGCCCAGCACATCGTCAACCCGTCCAACCTGCCCGTGGGCGCCGCCGTTCAGGTTTGCGGCTCGTGCCACACGCGCGGCAAGGACAAGACAAAAAAACACGGCTATCCAATGGGCTACAAACCGGGCAAAACGCTCTTTGCCTACTACAATGAGGTTAAACCCGGAAAAGACAAGAAACGCTTCTGGCCCAGCGGCGATTCAAAAAGCCACCATCAGCAATACCTCGACTGGAAGCAAAGCCGCCACGCGAAAGAGGGCGTGACCTGCATCAGTTGCCACACCGTTCACTCCACCGGTTCGGCCACGCGCTATCAAACGCGCCTGCCAGGCAATACGCTCTGCATGTCGTGCCACCAGCAGCTCAAGCAAAACCCCTCGCTCTCTCACAGCATCCACGACTTCGGAAGCTGCGTTGGTTGCCACATGGCTCGCATCGTCAAATCGGCAGAGTCGGGCGACCTGCACAGCCACACCTTCCGTGTAACGGAGCCCAAGGCGACTATTGCCGCAGGTGGCGAGAAAAAGCAGCCCAACAGTTGTAACGCGTGCCACGCCCACAAAGGGGACGACCCGGCCAAGCTCCAGGCCGCCCTCGACAAGGTACGATCAAACAACAATTGGTACGGCGATAAATAGGCTGGCTGCCGGCGCCCTCACCTGGGGGCGCCGGCCCAACTTTCATCCTATGAATCGAATGGGCGGCTTTCTATGAGACTTACATTCGGCGTTGTATTAACAGCTGTGATAGTTCTTTTGCTCTCTTTGAGTGCGGGCGGGTTTTACTACACCTCAAGTTCCAAGACCTGCGGCACCTGCCACGAGATGCAGACGATGTACGTCTCTTGGCAAAACTCGGGCCACGATCAGGTCCAATGCATGCAATGCCACTCCGATCCCGGTTTCGTTGGCCAGATAAAAGCCAAGATGCAAGGGGCCAAGCGGCTCATCTCGCATTTCAGGGGAAAATTCGACTACATCAAGGCCACGGTTGATAACGAAATTTGCTTGCAGTGCCATGCCGACTTCAAGGATAACGACAAAAAGGTTGCTCTCTCTAGCCATCCTCTTGTTGCGACCTTCCCGGTCCACCAGAGCCATGAGGCGCTAAAGCTCCAGTGCAATGATTGCCATTCACGAATGGTCCATGGCGCCCTTTACCGAAACCTTCCGGTGACGGTTGAAAACTGCCGGAATTGCCATGAGGAGCGAGGGGTGCTTAATCCCAGCGGATTGCTCCCGAACCTTATTCGTGCAGGCAGAAACCTTCAGCCACTGCTCACCAAATCCAACTAATTTCAAGAACACCAAGCTAGTCCAGCAAGTCCCTTTCCAGGGGCTTGTTGCGTCCGGCACGCGCGGGTAAGATCCTTTTTTACAATATGAAATCCCCAAGGAGGGATCTGCGTGAACGATCATCATGGTCATCACGACATGGGCGGCGAGCCGGGCGGCGGCCCCATCGACCAAAATGAGCACGAATACGCCCTTTGGGAAAAACGCGTCGATGCTTTCCTCATGCTCCTCTCGAACAAAGAGCGCGATCTCGTCAAGGTCGATGAGCTTCGAAAGGGAATCGAGGCTATTGGCCCGCAGGCCTACGAGGAAATGAGCTATTACGAGAGGTGGATTACCTCGATATCGAACGCCCTGCTGGAGCGGGGCGTCTATACCTCAGAGGAGCTGAGCCGCAAAATGGCCGAGATCGAAGTACGCTTGAAAGGGGACTGAGGATGGCGGCAAAATACCAGCCGGGCGAGGCGGTTTATGTAAGACGAGCGCCCTCCATCGGCCATGTCCGAACCCCCCACTACATCAAAGGGAAAACTGGCGTCATCGAACGAATTTGCGGGGACTTCGCCAACCCCGAAGAACTTGCATATGCACGGAGCGGCTTGCCGCTAAGAACACTCTACCGCGTGCGCTTTAACCAGCATCGCATCTGGCCTGATTACGCGGGCCCTGACGGCGATACGGTGGATATCGAAATTTATGAGCACTGGCTGGAGCCAGCCGGAGATTTGGAGGCATGACTATGAACGATACACATCATGACCACGCCCATCCGCCCAACCAGGATGGACCTCTGACTCACTACCAAATACTCGAATCGGCTGTGCGTGAGCTTCTCATTGAAAAAGGCGTGTTCACTGCAGACGATGTACGCCGCGAGGTCGAGAAGATGGACCAGCGCACCCCCGCCCGGGGAGCGAAAGTCGTCGCCCGCGCATGGACCGACCCGGCTTATAAAGAGCGGCTTCTAGAAAACGGAACTGCCGCCTGCGAGGAACTCGGCCTCGACATGGGGCAAACCTACTTCCTCGTCGCAGTCGAGAACACCGAGAGTGTGCATAACGTCATCGTCTGCACGCTCTGCTCATGCTATCCGAGGAACCTCATCGGTCTTCCGCCGGATTGGTACAAATCCCGCGCTTACCGAACACGCGTCGTACGCGAGCCAAGAGAGGTGTTGAAAGAATTTGGGCTAGAGCTTCCCGAGAGTACGACGATCCGGGTGCACGACTCGACCGCCGACATGCGCTACATGGTGCTCCCTCGGCGGCCTGAGGGCACCGAGGGGATGAGCGAGGAAGAGCTTGCCGCCACCGTCACAAGAGACTGCATGATCGGTGTGGCAGCGCCGACCGCCGAGCCAGTCACTACGTAAACCATTGCACTACAAAGGCTTACATATGGACGTGTCCGAAAAGATCCTTGAATGGTACACGAATCTCACCTTCAAAGACCTTCCGCCCGAGGCCGCCGAGGCCACCCGCTCCCTCGACCCCAACCGCGTTTCAGAAGCTCTCAACTGCCTTGAAGCCGCCGAGACCCAGCCCAACCTCCCCGCCGTCTGCGGCATGCTCATCGCGCAGGTGGCAATGGTCTGAGCGATTTATTTCCTTGCTAGATATTATTGGATTCGCAAATACCTAAGTTGAATCACACCATCTGAATATGACTCCGTTCCAACTAATCTTAGATTCTCTGGCATGCTGTGCGGTTCGAATAAGGGAATACCAGCACCAAGTATCACCGGCATGACTGAAATTATATATTCAGTTATCAAACCTTCTTTGCGGAAGGCGGTAGCAAGTTTCGCTCCTCCAACAAGCCAAATTCGGCGTAGATTGCGTCCCTCCAACTCAGGCACGACTTCTTTAGGACTTTTGTTGGTCAGGGTAACTTCGGGTTGCTTTGTTTTGAGATGTCGCTGAGAAAACACACAACAGGATTTTTCCGGATACGGCCACTCACCGAATGAAAGAATCTGCTCATAGGTCCTGCTACCCATAACAGTTGCTTCGACCGATTCGTAGAACTTTGAGTAACCATAGTCTTGGTCGGAGGACTCAAAAGGGGAGAGCCAATTAACATCACCCTCAGGCGTTGCGATATAACCATCAAGACTAGCCGCGACGTAATAGATGAATTCGGGCATTGGATTTCCCCTAGAAATTTACTGCCCTGCTTAACGATATCCGGCGAAGCAATTTTTTTGTGCAGGCAGCCCACCCCCTACAGGCTGATCACCGACCTCAAGGTCTCGCCTCTTTCCATGGCCTCAAAAGCCGCCTCGGTGTCGCCCAGTCCGATGGTGCGGGTGACCATGCGGTCGAGATCAAGCTCGCCTGATTTGTACCAGTTCGCGAGCAGCGGAAAGTCCCGCGAGGGGAGGCAGTCCCCGTACCAGCTCACCTTGAGCGCGCCCCCAAGTCCGAAAAATTGCTGAATTGGAAGCTCCATCACCATCTGGGGGTCTGGCACGCCAATCAAAACGGCGGTCCCGGCAAGGTCGCGCGACCAGAGCGCCTGAAGGAGCGTTTCGGGCGCTCCCACGGCCTCGAAAACAAAGTTCACCCCATTGCCGCCGGTCAGCTCTTTAATTTGCTCGACGGGGTCGCCGTTTTTCGCGTTGACGGTGTCAGTTGCGCCGAACTCGCGGGCCCACTCAAGCTTGTTCTCGGCGATATCGACCGCAATTATCTGCTCGGCGCGGGCAAGTTTGGCACCCTGGATGACACTACAGCCAACACCGCCGCAGCCAAAAACGGCGACCGAGCTTCCCCGCGTGACGCCTGCGGTGTAGAGCGCGGCGCCCACCCCGGTCATTACGCCGCAACCGATAAGACTGGCCTGCTCGGGCGGACACTCTGAGGGCATGGGTATGGCCTGCTTAGCCGAAACAACAGTGTGGGTGCAAAAAGTGCCGATGCCGAGAGAGGGGCTCAAAACGAGACCGTCTTTTTTCGCGCGCATCCGAGGCTCGGCATTAAGACTCGCGGCGCAAAGATGAGGCTGGCCGATTGCACAGAAGCGGCAGTGCCCACAAGGGGCACGCCAGGCAAGGACAACATAATCGCCCTTCTTTAATGTAGTGACGCCCTCGCCCACCTGCTCGATAACACCCGCCCCCTCGTGGCCCAAAAGATAGGGGAACTCATCGCCAATTTTTCCAAGCTTGTAGTGCAGATCAGTGTGGCAAACCCCGCTCGCCTGAATCTTCACCAACACCTCGCCCGACCCGGGCGCATCTAGAATGATGTCCTCCAAAAGCGCGGGCTCGCCCGCGCGCCGCGAAATGACACCCTGACCTTCTATTGTCACATCACACCTCTATGCGTTTGTCTGCTGCATTTCGGATAATTTCCGGTGGCCTCATCTTACCCCGCTTTCGCGCGGAAATGAAATTCGGCTGGATTGAGACACGCCGCCGGGGTTTAGGGACGCCCGAATATGCTAAGATCCCTTCTATCCACCAATCCTCGCTTCGATAGGCGGGAGGCTTCATTCATTCCGGACACGATGAGGGGGGGAGTCATGCCGGAAAAATTCACCGCAGCGGTTGTTCAGGATTGTTCCGTTGTTTTCGACAGGGAAAAAACCATCGAGAAACTTGTGCGCCTCACCGCCGAGGCGGCGGGAGGGGGCGCCAAGCTCGTTTTGTTTCCCGAGGCGTTCGTCTCGGGCTATCCCAAGGGGCTGGACTTTGGGACCCGGGTGGGAGGGCGATCCCCCGAGGGGATGGACGAGTTCCGCCGTTATTACGATAGCGCGCTCGATCTGGATGGACCCGGCAGCGCCGCCATCGGCACCGCCGCGCGGGAGAACAACGTCCATCTCGCGGTGGGCGTCATCGAGCGCGGCGGGGAAACGCTTTATTGCACAGTGGGTCTCTGGGGGCCGGACGGCGAACTCCTTTCCAGGCACCGCAAGCTGATGCCGACCGCGATGGAGCGCCTGATCTGGGGATACGGCGACGGCTCGACGCTCACGGTGACGGACACCCCGCTGGGCCGGATCGGGGCGGTCATCTGCTGGGAGAACTACATGCCCCTTCTTCGGACGGCCATGTACTCGAAAGGCGTCCAGATCTACCTGGCCCCGACGGCGGACAGCCGGGACACCTGGCTGCCCACCATGCAGCACATCGCGCGGGAGGGCGGCTGCTACGTCCTGTCCACCTGCCAGTATCTCACGCGGGGCGACTGCCCCGAGGATTACGACGCCATCCAGGGAAACGCGCCCGAAACCGTCCTGATGAGCGGGGGCGCCTGCATCATCTCCCCGCACGGCGAAGTTCTCGCCGGACCCCACTTCGATGGCCCGGCCATTCTCACGGCAGAGATCGACCTCGGCGAGATTACACGCGCCAAGTTCGCTTTCGACGTGGTGGGCCATTACGCCCGGCCCGATGTCTTCCGCCTTCACGTCGATGAGCGGCCCATGCCGCCCGTGGTTCATACGGCGGCCGACCCACGGGATTCGGACCATGGCGGCAGAGAATAAAAAAATAGGCCCCGGCGACTTTTAAGCCGCCAAGGCACACCACCGGGAGACACAGCATATGCCAGACGATCAAATTCGAACGAAAGAAGATCTTAGAGATTTTTTCGGAGAACCTGTTCCGAGGACGGTGCAGCGCCAGCTCGACCATCTCGATAATCATTGTCGCCACTTCATCTCACTTTCGCCTTTTCTGGTAATAGCCACCTACAGTCCAGATGGCGCGGACGCATCTCCCAAAGGCGACCCGGCGGGTTTCGTGAAGGTGGTAGACGATAATACCCTTCTCATCCCTGACCGGCGGGGAAACCGGCGGGTGGATTCGATGATGAATATACTCGACAACCCTGGAGTGGGGATAATATTCTTCGTCCCTGGTGTCGAGGAAACACTTCGAGTAAACGGCGAGGCGCACATTACAACAGACGAGGCGCTGCTAGCGCCATTGTCGGTAAATGGCAAGCCCCCCGAAGCGGGACTACTCATCACGGTGAAAGAAATTTTTTTTCACTGCGGGAAATCAATCATCCGATCAAAACTCTGGGATGAGGAAACAAAAATTGATCGGAGCGCGTTTCCTACTCTGGGCAAGATTGTCGTGGATCAGGTACCGGGCAAGAATTTAGAGGAAGAAGACGCTCTCACCGAAAGAATCTACCGAGAGGAACTTTATTAGACTAAAATTTCTTTAATTTTGCGTGGATAACTACAATTAATTCTGTGCTATAATTACTTCAAATTCTAGCTGGTGCGGTTTTTAGGTAATTAAGACTGTTGACGAAACTTGACTGAGTCACATTTACCTGATTTTTCATTTCTCGTTTAAAGGAGCTAATAAGCCATGCGGTATTCGAACATCCTGAAAAGCGGCGCCATTCTTCTTCTTGGCGGAGTAATTGTCGCTGGCTGCACCCAGGTTAACCCTACTCTTGTAGAGGTGCTTCAAAGCCCAGAGATAACAGCCCGCAAAGCCGTAATGCGTGGACTCGGCAAAAACATGAAAGCCATGAAAGCCGCTGCGAAAGCAGGCGACAACAAGGCAGTGGGCAAAGCAGCCGGCAAAATTTATAAATTGGCTGGAAAAATTAGCAAGACCTATAAGAAAAAAACCATGGACGGCATTACTCGCGCCAAGGGAAACATCTGGAAGAACATGGGTGATTTTAAGCAAAAAGCTGAGTTTCTCGCCGTAAGCGCAGCCGTTCTTGCGCAGGTCCACTCCAAGAGTGGGAACAAGGCGAGAATTGGCAAGGCTATTAAAAATGTCGGCAAGAACTGTGGCGGCTGCCATAAAGTCTACCGTGCCAAGAAAAAGAAAATGTAGCCAACCTTTTCATCAAAAATGCCCTCCGGCATCAGTCGGGGGGCATTTTTTTGCTTAGCTCATTTATTTTATCAAACACACAGTATCGCGATACGGGCTTCTAACCTTTCTAATATTCTGTTCAGGCGGCACTGCCCTCCTCACGGAGCCGTTTGATATCGTCCTCGGATTTTCCAATCTCACGCAACACCTCGTCGGTGTGCTGACCGAGGAGAGGCGCAGGGCGGCTAACTTTCGGAGGTGTTCTGGACATCTTCGGTGGAATCGCAATCACCCGCATGGGCCCTGCCACTGGATGCTCCACCTCGACGGCCATCTCGCGCGCCTGAATCTGAGGATGATCAAACGTCTCTGTCATGTTGTGTATTGGCCCACAGGGAACATTGACCGCCTGAAGGCGCTCGATCCACTCATCGCGCCCCCCCTTCATCAAAGCCTCCTCAAGCTCACGGGCAAGGACATCCTCGTTTTTCCCTCTATTCCGCGGGGTGGCGTACTCTTCCCGCTCAAGGAGATCCTCGCAGCCAATCGCTTGGCACATACGCTCCCAATTGAGTTGGCTCGTCCCACCAATAATGACGTAGCCATCCGCACACCGAAAAGCCTGATAGGGTGCCGATATCTCATGCTTCGTCCCCTTCGGCACAGGCACCTCTCCTGAGGGGAAGAACTGAGATGCCTGCCAGACAGAATAGCCCAGACCAGCGTCGGTGAGAGAGGTGTCGATCCACTGCCCCTCCCCGGTGCGGTCGCGATGATGCAAGGCTGCGAGAATGGCAATCACCGTATACATCCCGCCGTTCAAATCACAGAGGGGAACCGGAATCTTCACCGGATCGCGACCCGGCTCGCCAGTGAAACTCATCAAACTAGAGAACCCTTGCGAGATAAGATCGTAGCCACCATGTTCGGCATAAGGCCCCGTGCGCCCAAAACCCGAGATGGAGGCATAAATAATTTCAGGCTTTACTTTCTTCAAATCCTCATAGCCAAGCCCCATCCGCTCCATCGCGCCGGGCCGCACATTCTCAACCAGAATATCCGCTTCCCTCACAAGCTCCTCAAGAACGTCCTTGGCACCTTCCTTTTTAAGATCGAGCACTACACTCCGCTTGCTTCGATTGAGCGTCATAAAAGCGTAGCTTTCATCGCCCGCGAAGTGCCGACCAATGCCACGAGAGTGATCTCCACCGGGCGGCTCCACCTTAATGACTTCAGCCCCCATATCTGCCAAGACTGTACAACAATAAGGGCCCGCCAAATTTTGACAGACCTCTATAACGCGTAATCCGTCGAGTGCACCCCCGCCTTTGGCCTCTGCATTCATCTTTCGGATTCCGCCCTTTCTAAGTAGTTCGCTAGTTAAATTTTCGAATCAAATCAGCCAGGTCATCCAACTTGGGAAGCAATTCATCGGCGCCCTTGGGCTCAAGGTAGAAAATAAATCGGTGAAAACCCTCCTCACGATATTTCTCCAGCTCAGCCTCATCCGTGGGAGCAAAAAACATGGTCGCTGGAATCGGATCGCGACCCGCTTTGGCGGCAAGCTCGTTCAGCTTTTTTATTTCGTCCGCATAGGAAGTATCCCCCCGACGAAGAGGCATCCATTCGTCCCCATACCGAACCACCCGCTGATGCGTACGCTCGCCATGACCACCTACGAGAACCGGGGGGTGAGGCTTTTGCACCGGCTTGGGCCAGCACCAAATTGAATCGAAGTTAACATGCTCACCATGGTAGCTGGCCTCATCCTTGGTCCAAATTTCCTTCATCGCCTCGACACGCTCGCGGAGCACTTTCCAGCGACTACCATACTCGGTGCCATGGTTGGCCATTTCCTCTACATTCCAACCTCCCCCGATCCCGAACAGAGTACGCCCCCCGGAAATATAATCCACACTAGCCAGCTCCTTTGCCATAATAATCGGGTCACGCTGTATCGCCAGGCATATGCCGGTTCCCACCTTAAGTTTTTCCGTTGCCGTTGCCGCAGCAGCCATGGCAACGAACGGGTCAAGATTTCGGGGATACTCGTAGGGAAGATCGGAACCACCAGGCCACGGCGTTTTACGCTCGGAGGGAATATGGGTGTGCTCGGGAAAAAGCAAAGACTCAAAACCACGCTGTTCGGCCTCCTGGCCCAGATTGGCAGGCGGCAAAGTGTCCGCCGTTGGAAAAATAGCTAAGCCGAATTTCATGATATAGACCTCCTAAGATTTCTAAAAAATTAATTGAACGGCGCAAGACCTTTCAGTGTACGCCGCATCGCCGCTGGATAATCCTCTCCCGGCACGGCCGGATCTATCATCATGATTGGCACATCCACGCCACTCTCCCGAAACGCATCCAACCTTTCACCACAACGCTCAGGCGGACCGACCAAACAAAACTCATCGATAATAGCATCCGTGATCCCGTTGCGAAGGGCCTTTTGATCACCCCGGGCGAAGGCATCCCTCAACTCGTCAGCCTCCTTTTCGTAACCACTCTCACGGATAGAGGCATTATAGGCCGGAAGCGCCAGCCAGTAAGTCAGGGTCTCTCGGGCCTTGTCGCGAGCGACTTCCAAGTCGTTTGAGAGAAAAGTGTGAACACCCAGGTTAACCTCTACCTCAGAGGGCTCGCGCCCCGCCCGTTTGGCACCGTTGTCCCGTGCTTCAATAAGCCTTTTCAACCGCGAATGCGGCACCATGTAAAGCATCAACCCGTCTGATAGCTCCCCTCCCAACTGGGTCATTTTCTCGCCCACCGCCGCCGTGTAAATCGGCAAAGGATTTTCAGGAAGCCTAAACCGAAGCTCCTCTCCTTGGTAAGTCTGAGTAGGAATATCATAAACGCGTTCTCCGTTGAGCAGGGCGCGCACTTCATTCACATAATTACGTATATCCTCTGAGGGCTTGCCCATCTTCATGCCCATCCCTTTAACACGCGGGGGATGGCCAAGCCCCAGACCCAAAATATAGCGCCCGCCCGACATTTCGCTGATGGCAACTGCACCCTGGGCGACGATGTGCGGATGCCGGTGATAGATGATGGCGATGAAACTTCCAACAATGATTCTGCTCGTTTTCATGGCCATCACCATGTGAATGGCCAGTGAATCTGTCAACGATTCAGTCGTGTAGGCGCGATCATAGCCCAGTTCCTCGGCTTCATGCGCAATCTCCCCCATCTCCCCAATCGGCATATCCACGAACGACAAAAGACAATATCCAAGTTTCTTGGTCATCGAATTTCCACACCTTAAGCAATGCACCATTAAACGGGGAAAAAACCGGAGCAATGTCTCGGGTCCTTCTACCTACTCAAACAATGATACCGATATCTGTTTTTATCACGAGGAGGCGAAATACTGAAAATGCCCTGGGATTGATTAAATTCTGGGTGGCCCGACAAATAATTAATTCACTCAAACAGGTCCTGGTCGGGCATAATGAAAAAGCATGCGATAATAACTTCTCACCGTATTTTATTGTTATTTGCTCAAAAAGGGTGACCATCATGAAAAGCATTCCGTTCTGGATTTGGTCACTCATCCTTGGTGCCATAGTATTGGTGGTCACTTTACTTATCCCTTCCCACATCACACAGGCCAACCCTTGGTCATTCGGACTCTTATCCCTCATCGGCGGCATCGCCTGGATCAACGCTGCGAGCGAATCGCTTATCCACGGTTCGGAAATTCTTTCGTCCAAAAAGAACTGGAATCATTTCGTAGGCGGAACGATAGGCGAGATTATTTCGACTTTGCCCGAATTCGTTGTCATCGCCTTTATCGTATCTGTTGATCCGATAGCCGCTTTGCTCATCGCCATCGTGACAATTTACAACAACGCAGTTATTTTTTCGATTTACTCTTTTTTCCTACCCAAAACGACAAACGAAGGCGAATATGCGCTACCCGCCCCCATATATAAAATAGGGCGTGAAATTCTCATCGTTGGCAGTACGGTGTCGCTCATCATCGGACTCGTTTTCATAACCGGCCGCTTAGCCACCCCGCCCAAAGAAGTTTTGACAAGCACTGAATCTGCGATTATCGGCCTCGTCATGCTCTTTATTTTCACTCACTATCTCGGCTCACTAATCTCTCATTACAGCGAAAATGAAGTTCCGGAAACTCATCGTCCTGAGGAGCGCTTTAATGAACCCTCCGGCCGAATGACCCTTCTGTTCGCCACCGGCACCCTGGCAGCCTTTGTCGGGGGCCACATGGTTTCAACATTTGCGGAAATCATGCTTCACAAGGTGCACCTCTCGCCGGTACGCGCCTCCCTCGTTCTGGCCTTTTTCGCAGGCATCGCCGAAATTTTCATCATTATCGAAAGCCACCACAAAAAAGAATATGAAATAGCCCTCTCTAACGCCTTCGGTGGAATTACACAGGTAAATTTTCTGGTTTTCCCGTTTACCCTACTCCTCATCTCCGTTGTGCAAATTTTCGGACTAGCTCCCGCAGGTTTCATCGGAATTCCCATCGATAGCACTTTGATTTTCCTTATGGTCCAGCTCTTTCCAGTGTTTTTTGTGCTCTTCGAATTAATGCAGGACGGCCATACGCTCTCGAATTTCGACGGAGCGGCCATGTTGGGACTTTTCCTGCTAATTCTCTATTTCCTGGTGACAAACGGCTAGAGGAAGTACGCGGGCGCTACAAAAACCAATTTCGGCATCCACATCCTCCGGTGGTGGCGTGCCCCTCTCTTCCCATTTACAATTCAGCCACGGCTTTAATTCGGCTATTTAATTTCATATTCACGAGGGGAGAAGCGCCATGTTTGAAACAACTAAGGGCAATGTCGATATCGGTCTTACAACACGAGACATCAAAGCCATGCGCAATTTTTATATTGATGTTCTGGGCCTTGAAGAGGTGGCAATCGTCGATATCCCAGGCGATTTTATTTCTAGCGTAGGTTTCGGTACAGGCTCATGTAAGCTCCACGCCCTTAAGTTCGGCGATATCCTCATCAAGCTTCTTGAGTGGAACGAGGCACCACCCGCAGCGGATCCTCTTGCCGACAAACTGGCGGGCTTTCGCTATCTAACGTTCTGGGTAAAAGACATGGAAGCAGCTGTGGACCACCTCAAGGCCAAGGGCGTAAAACTTGAGTGCGAAATTACTTCGCGTGTTCCCGAACGAAAGCTCGTCTTTTTCAAAGACCCGGACGGAAACCTACTTGAACTCAACTGGATCGATCCGGCATCAGTGTAACCACAACTCCTGTCTCTACTAGAGGAAGTCCCATGGACGAGATCAAACAAAAAGCACTCAACTACATTGATTCGCAAAGCGGCGAGGCACGGGAGATTTCCCGCGAGATATGGAAGTTCGCCGAGGTGGCACTTGAGGAATTTCAGTCCGCAGAGCTCTTGGAAGACCTGCTTGAGCAAAATGGCTTCACGGTCCAGCGAGGGGTGGGCGATCTGCCCACTGCTTTCATCGCACGGTCGGGCAAAGGCGGACCTGTCATCGGCATCCTCGGCGAGTACGACGCACTACCCCATTGCGGCCCCACCCATGATGCGCAAGGACACGGGTGTGGACACAACCTTTTTGGAACGGCCTGTGCCTATGCGGGCATCGCCATCGCACGCGCTCTGCGTGACTCTGACACACCAGGCCAGGTTGTCGTATACGGTTGCCCGGCCGAGGAAACGCTAGAAGGAAAAGTCTACATGGCGCGGGACGGCGCCTTCGACGGCCTAGATGCAGTACTCACTTGGCATCCGCACTGGGGAAACTACACACGGGCCGGCTCGACGAACGCGATGGATTCAATGGCGTTTGAATTCTTTGGCGAGAGCGCCCATTCGGCTCGCGACCCCTGGAATGGTCGGAGCGCCCTCGACGGCATCGAGATCATGAATTACGGCGTCAACATGATGCGCGAGCACATGATCGAGGAGGCACGAATACACTACGTCATCATGGACGGCGGTGTCGCCCCGAACGTAGTGCCCTCCTATGGTCGGGTTTGGTACTACGTGCGGGCACCGAAGCGGACCATCGTCGGCGAATTGAGCGAGCGGGTGCGCAATTGCGCCCGGGCGGGAGCACTGGCCTCTGGAACCGAGATGAAGGAAACCCTACTAACCGCCGTCTATGAAACCTTGCCTAATCTCGCAATGTCGAACTGTGTTCAACTCAACCTTGAGGCCATCGGCGCGCCAACCATAACAGACGAAGAGCGCGCCTTCGCTAAAAGCCTGGGCTTTGAGGAGCCGCTATCAGAGGAGATTCTTCCCCTCAACCCCGAGCACACCCGTCCCAGCAACGAGCGCGGCAACGTGAGTTGGCTGGCACCTCTAGGTAATCTCTACACTGCCTGTCACGCACCGGGGACACCAGGCCACAGCTGGCTCGCCACCCAGCAATACGGCATGGAAATCGGCGAGAAGGGCATGATCACCGCCGCCAAGGCAATGGCCGCCTCGGCCCTAGATCTAATCATCGACAAGGACTTAATGAAGGAAGTACGGGCGGAATTCGAGGAGAAGACCCGCAACTTCACCTATGACCCACTCATCCCTGCGGGCCAGAAACCCAACCCGCTTGGGGTGCGCTAGGCCCCGAGCTTCTCGGCAGTCCAGTCGGCCATATAGGAAATGACGGGCTGAATGTAGTCCATATGGCAGTGTTGCGCCCCGCCTTCGGGACCAGAGTAGACGCGCAGCGTCTTGTCTTTTGAGCCCGCCGCCTTTAAAAGCTTTTTCGCATCGACCAAGGGAATTTGCTGGTCGTCGTCCCCGTGGACAATCAAGAACGGGCACTTCATCTTTTGCACCACACCATCGAGACGGAACCCTTCGAGTTTTTTGAGAGCCTCCTCGGATGTTTTAGTATTGAAGCTCCAGGCTAAGTGCGCCCCCGGGGAGGGAAGCTGAATCTTGTAGGCTGCCTCGATGCGCCGCTTCCAGATTTCGTGATAGTCCCACTGCGCCCCCCAAGCGATGCAGGCTTTGAAGCGCTTCTCCATCGAAGCCGTGCGCGGAGCATAGTAACCGCCGAGGCTTGAGGCGAAGATGGCGGCCTTTTTGGCATTCACATCCTTTCGCTTCTCCAGCCAATTGAGGATCGCGGTCCCGGCGACTTCGTAGTCATGCCGGAGGTAGATTCCCCTGAAACGAATAGCCTCGCCCACCCCCGGAGTGTCAGGAACAACAACGCTCATCCCGCGCCGAACCAACTCAAGCGTCGCCATCGAGAAACCACCTTCTTTTGTTCCGTCAAAGCCTGTGTACTGAACGACGACAGGTGGCTTGGCCTTTTTTGTGTTCTGGGCATGGACGAAGTAGGCGGGCAGCTTCTTTTTGCCCTCGAAGGGAATTTCAACGATTTCTGTGCGCGGGCTATCGGTCAGTGTGACGTAGCGGTGAAAACAATCGATAGACTTCCGATAGAGCGCTTTTGATTTTGCGTTTTTGGGAAACATGAAGCGATCCGCCGCCTGATAGTAATTACAGGCCCGATTATAGAAATCGGCCGCGCTATAGAGATTTTTCTTTCGCTGGGCAGCTTGGCCCATCTCCCGAAGGCGGTCGCCCATCCGCGTCCATTCGCGCACCCAGGCTTTATCGTCGCCATCTTTTCCCTTGAGGCGTCGGCAAATTTCGAAAATCTCTGAAGTGTTGGCAGCCCCACCCGACACACGCTGAAGGCTGATCGAAGTGATAAACGACCAGCGGTAGTCTTTGGGAAACGCGGTGAACCACTCTCTTTTACGCTTTGCATTGACGGCCATTTAGAATCTCCTTTGAGAAAAAACCAGATTGCGGATATATATATCAGCTTACCATTTAAACGATTCCAAGTGCGCTTGATGCGGCAGGGAGTGAGACCTTTCCAATATTAAAATCTCGCCTCAATCTGCAACAAATCCCATTGACTCATCGCTCGGCTGGAGTTCGAGCACACCTTCTCCTTGGTTGGTGACAATCGATCCAACCCATTTAATTAAATGGAAAAGAATATCCTTATTATAGTTTGATCCCTGACGCTACGAAACCGCAAATGAGCAATTACACCACTCACCTCACGTGTACCGACACAAATCCTCGCGGCATTCAAAAGTCAATTTTCACATTAGAACGGCAAGAAAAATACGATGGAGAGGTCAGTCAAGAAATGAATAACCATTCGGTGAGGTGGTAGCCTAACGAGGAGACGTAAAACCAGCGATTAATAATTTGACCTTTTCTTAAAATAATTTGGCGGACGGTACATTAAGCTGGGTCGGCCCTCCCGTAGGCACCATCTCCAGCAGCCCGCTCAACATACCGTCCGCCAAAATCTTTTTTCCGGCCTGTTGCTGCCGGACCTTAAAATTTTATTGACGGACGATGCATCAAGATGGGTCGGCCCTCCCTCAGGCACCGTTTCCAGTAGCCCGCTCAACACATCGTCCGTCAAAAATCCTCCCTTTAAAAATAGCCTTTTAGTTCCCTCTTCCAAATAAATTGCAAATCTTGAGCCAATTCCCAACACAAATTCCAAACCATCATCTATCCATAAGTCTTTTTATTTCAACGTGTTACTTTTCCCCTCTTCATATCTAAAAAGCGGCAAGAGCAACAACGTCTCATTATGGCAGACCTGTCAGGACACAATGTCCCAATCAATAGGTATCCACCCGAGCAAACACCACACCAAAATCAGTCACCTGCGACTAAGAGTTCCCTCTAATGACAAAAACCGGACATGGCGCGTGACGAATTACACGCTCAGCTACACTGCCCATGAGAAGGCGGCTCAAACCTGTTCGTCCGTGGGTGGACATCACAATCAGATCGTAGTCACCCTCTTTCGCCATACGCACAATTTCATTGCTCGAATCGCCCATGAGGGTTTGTCGCTCCACCTGTTGATCCGCCTCAGCTACGGCCACAAGCGCCTCCAACTCTTTTTCGGACTCTTGGTATTTCTCTTCTCTTAAAGCCTGCCAGTTCGCATGGACAACGGACTCCTGGCCATACGTGTCTGGAAAGGAAGGCTCCTCGGATACGTGTAGCGCCGTAACCCTTGCACCCCGAATTTCGGAAATTTCCAGAGCCGTCTTAAGAGCCTCGATACTGAATTGGGAGAAATCGACTGGGGCAAGAATTTTTTTTGGTTCGAAACGTTTCATGGCATCACCCCTCAAAAATATAGGAAGGGAGGGCCTATATCAGAAAAGAATGCATATCTTGTGCCCTATAAAGGCTATAAAATAAGGTATTCCGCCATTTAAAGCGTTATTTGTCGGGGGTAAGTATGACTTTGAGGCAATCTCCCGTACCGGTGATTTCGATGCCCGCCTGTACCTGAGAAAGCGGCATCCGGTGCGTAACAATGTCATCGATGGGGAGTGTGGTTCTCGACAGCATATCGAGCACCGTCTCGAACTGGACCTGGGGATAGGCCCAGGAGCCAAAGATGTCTACATCTTTATTACAAATCTGATGAGGCCGAATTTCGACTCCGCCCGGATCGCCATAGTGTCCGACCTCGACGAGTTTCCCACCCCGGCGAACCAGATCAAGACCCTCCTCAAAAGCCGCTGGGACGCCCGCAGCCTCGAGCACCACATCGGGACCCACTCCATCTGTCCAGGAGAGAACCTGCTCCTTTCGCTCCTCTCGGGAGAGTTTCGAGAGATTCACCGTACGGGTAGCACCCAATTTTCTAGAAAACTCAAGGCGTGCATCTGATAAATCAAGGGCAATGATCTCCCCCGCCCCCATGTTTCTGAGCGAGGCGACGACAAACAAACCAATTGGCCCCACACCCATCACCGCACAACGAGAGCCCGCGCCGAATCCCTCGCCTGCATATGGAACACCGGGGGAAAGGGCTCGGCTAACCGCTCGCTGGGCCACCGCAAGCGGCTCGGTCATCGCAGCACGCTCAAGAGAGAGTCCATTCGGGAGTTTGAGAACAAACGCATCACCCGGAACATAGACATATTCAGAAAATGCCCCGAACAGATGGGGCGACTCCGCAGAGGACCGAAACCCGAATACGCTGCGATTCGGGCAAAGCTGCGGGCGATGAGGAACGTGGATACAATACCAGCACTTACCACAGGCCTGGGTTCCCGGAACAACCGTCACGGCATCGCCTTCTTTAAGAGGACCTCCCACAACCTTCATCGAATCATTCGCCCGAGGGCCAATGGACTCGACAATACCGCTGAATTCGTGCCCCGGAATTACGGGCCAGTCCAGGTTCATCTTTCCGGCAAACATGTGTTTGTCCGAGCCACAGACACCGACCGCCGAAACTTTCAGCAAAAGGGCATCATCGGCCACCTCGGGCTTCGGGTATTCACGAAGGGCGATCTCTCCCGGCTGGATCATGGTAGCGGCCTGGACGGTAGCCATGGTAGTTCTCCTTGTATAAAAGAAAATTCGACAGATGTGTTGCAGAACGTTGTTCTCCACCGTAATCTAACCTATCTTCCCGGAGCGCAAAAGGCGCAACATCCGGATGATTCGACTTCGATAAAGGAGTAATCCGTTGGCCCTGGAAAAAACGCTCGCGATCTTCGGCTACCCACTTGGCCATACCATGTCACCGACCATGCACAACGCCGCCGCCGAAGCACTAGGACTCCCTTACCATTTCCTCGCCTTTGAGGTGCGGCCTGAAAATATCGAGGCGGCTTTCCGAGGCTCACTGGCAATGGGATTCGGCGGCCTCTGCATCACAATTCCCCACAAACTCGCCATACACGATCTCGTTGACGAGCTCAGCGAGGATGCCCGGATAATGGGCGCGGTCAATGTTGTCACATTCGGCACCGACGGAAAAACGATGGGCCACAATACCGACGGCATAGGATGGCTTCGCTCGCTTGAGGAGGAGACTGGAGAAACACCCAAGGACAAGCGCTGCATGATCATCGGAGCTGGTGGGGCGGCAAGAGCTGTAGCGATAAAACTTGCACAAAGCGGTGCCGCACACATCGAAATACGAAATCGAACAGTGGAGAAAGCTGGTGCTCTTGCGCAATTTATCGAGAAAAAAATTCCGGGCGCCAGGACATCTAGCGGCGGTCTCGATGACATCTCCTCTGCAGCGGCGGATTACGAAATCATCGTCAACACAACGAGCCAAGGGATGAAGGGCGACCCGGCCCAGGAGGCGGCCACCCCGCTTGACACAAAATCTATTCCTGAAGGGGCAATCTGCACGGATGCCGTCTACAATCCCGTGGACACGACTTTTTTAAAAGGGGCAAAAAGCCGAGGGGCACGAACGGTGAGCGGGGTCGGATGGTTCGTCAATCAGGGCGCCGCCGCGTGGGAGCTCTGGACCGGCACCAAAATGCCCACGGATCTAATTCGAAACAAAGTGCTTGAGGCGCTTGGCGCCGTCTAAAACCATCGCACGAGATAATTCTTTCTTGTTAAATAAGGACCATTGCCATGACCTCTCCACTCGAAGGACTTAGAGTTCTCGACCTCTCCCGCGTTCTCGCAGGCCCATTTTGCACCATGATGCTTGGTGACATGGGTGCCGAAATCATCAAGGTTGAACACCCCGAGGGCGGAGACGACACGCGGGGCTGGCCACCTTTCTATGACGGTGGCGAGAGCACCTATTTCCAGTCCGTCAATCGTAATAAGAAAAGTCTCACTCTCGACCTCAAAGCCGAGGAGGGAAAAGAGATCGTCCGCCAACTGATCGAAAAATCCGATATTCTCATTCAAAATTTTCGCCCCGGCACAATCGAGCGCCTGGGATTCGGTTGGGATACATGTAGCGCCATCAATCCGAGGCTCATCTATGCCTCCGTTTCGGGTTACGGACAGACGGGCCCTAACCGGGAACGCCCTGCATATGACATCCTTCTTCAAGCCGAGGGTGGCCTGATGAGCATCACCGGTGAGCAGGAAGGCGGCTCGGTCAAAACCGGAATCGCCATCGCCGATCTCACCACCGCCCTGTTTTCCATCCAAGGGATACTCCTTGCCATCATCGCCCGCGAAAAAACGGGTCGCGGCCAGTACATCGACATGGCGATTCAAGACGGCCAAGCAGCGCTAATGAGCCACGCTGCCGGCAATTTTTTTGGGACAGGCGTGCCCCCAGGTAAAATGGGAAACCGCCACCCGAGCATCTGCCCCTACCGGGACTTTCAATGCTCAGACGGCACCCTCATCGTAGCCGCCGCAAACGATAGCCTCTGGGATCGTTTTGCGCGGGCAATCGGTCGGGCCGATCTTGCCGATGACCCAAAATGGAAAATAAATGACGATCGAGTGAAGGGACGCGATGAGCTTGAGGCTATCCTTGATGAAACCATGAAAAGTAAAACCCGAGCCCAATGGGCTGAAGCCATCTCAAAAGGTGGTGTTCCTTGCGGACCGGTAAAAAATGTTGGAGAGGTCGCCTCGGACCCGCAGGTGCTACACCGCGAGATGGTCATCGAAATGGAGCACGCCACAACAGGGACCCTCAAGATGATGGGAATTCCCGTTAAACTTTCGGATACCCCGGGAGAGGCAAAACTCCCTCCCCCCCTCCTTGGCGAGCACACCGACGAAATTCTGGGGGGCCTTCTCGGCCATTCCGACTCAAAAATAACGGAACTCCGGGATAAAAATGTGATTTAATCTATTTATCCACCACCTTTCCTTTTCGCTTATCCAGCCTGAATACAACTCCCTTCAAGGGCGACAGACTTGATTCCCAGCCAGAAATCTAATCGACCCCTAGCTTCCGTCCTGGTCTCTAACCAGATAGTATCTGGTCAAAGAAGTTTTCATCAGCCTTTCCGATGGGGGCATAAATTGACCCAGAGAGTCATCACGTATTCTGCTAATTTCACGCTGGCGACCACACTGTGGTGCGTGAATCGCTGCGGCTACTGTAGTTTCAGAAGCGATGCACCAATCATGATGCCGCTAGATGAGTGCGAGCGCGTCGGACGGGCGGCAATTGAGGAAGGGGCTGTTGAGGCGCTGATAATGACTGGCGAGGGTATCGACCGCCACCGTGGGCTTCGCGACCAGCTCGCGGGCTGGGGATTTGACTCCTACGCCGCCTATACCGCCGAAATATGTCGGCGGTATCTAAACATGGGTCTACTTCCTCACACCAATATTGGCACCCTTGAGGAATGGGAGCTTGAATTACTCAAACCCTACAACGTGAGCATGGGCATGATGGTCGAAACCGTGAGTTCCGAGGCAACTCGCATCGCCCATCGCGCCGCCCCGACTAAAATGCCTGAACTACGCCTTGCCAGCCTTGAGGCTGCCGGGCGCCTCGGCATTGCCTTCACCACAGGCATTCTTGTTGGTATCGGAGAACGCCCTGAGGAGCGCATTCAGGCCCTTGAGTCCATTGCCGAAATCCATTCGCGCCACGGCCATGTACAGGAAATTATCCTCCAGCCGCTCAACCCTCAAGCAGAAACTCCGATGGCCAGTTGGATGAGACCGACAGACGAGGAAATCGCCACTTTAATTTCCGAGGTGCACAGACTCATGCCAGGCGTTCATGTGCAGATTCCCCCGAACCTGGTGGACGATCTTTCTGCGCTCCTTGAAGCCGGTGCGGATGACATCGGCGGAATCGCCCCTGAGCCCGACTACATTAACCCCGACCGCCCATGGCCAAAGCTCGCCGCCCTAAGCGATCAATTGGCCAAAAAAGGCATGTCGCTACGACCACGCATGCCGATCTATGATGAATTTATTGAAGCTGGCTGGTGCCCCGAACCTGCAATTGAGGCACTAGACAACCAACTTACTCGGCGGGCTGAAACCATAGCCGCTGCCTTGGAGATGTCATGATCTCGCCTACGAGTTTAGAAATTCTTGACGCCTTCGAAGCCGGGGAGGCGCTTTCGATTTCGAGCGCCAGTGCCCTAATCGAGGAAACCTCCTCCGGCACCAACGAGCGGATCAATCATCTCGCAGATGTCGAAAGAAAGGCCGCTGTTGGTGATGAAGTAACTTACATTGTCAACGCTAACGTCAACTTCACGAACGTTTGTTATACCGACTGCAAATACTGCGGTTTCTATCGTCGACCAAATGACCCGGACGCCTACACACACGACGACGATGTGCTGCGAGAAAAATTTGCGCGCGCACGCGATTTCGGGGTGACCGAAATTTGTATGCAGGGTGGCCTGAATCCAGCCATCTCTCTCGACCGCTACGAAGAGGTATTGCGCTTGGCGCAAGAGGAAATCCCCGGTGTTCATATGCACGCCTACTCGCCTGCCGAAATCGATCACATCCAGAGAAAGACCCGTCTTCCCCTAGAAGTGATTTTAAAAAGGCTAAAGGAGGCGGGCCTGGGCTCGATACCCGGTACCGCCGCAGAAATCCTCGTCGAGCGCGTAAAAAGCATGATCAGCCCGAGACGTATTCCTGTTGAGCGCTGGTGCGAAATAATTCGGGCAGCCCATTCGGTTGGCATCCCGACTACATCCACCATCATGTACGGGCATATCGAATCTGCCGCCGATGTGGCCGAACACATGGGAATCCTTCGCAGCATACAGGCAGAGACAGACGACGAAGAGAAGGGCCGCTTCACTGAATTCGTGCCTCTGCCCTTCATACCCTACGACAATACAATGGGCCCCGAGTTTGGCATCAACAAAGTTGCTGACCTTGACTACATTTTCCGTATTCATGCTGTCGCGCGGCTTTTCCTCAAAGATTCCATCAAAAACATCCAGGTAGCCTGGCCCAAAATCGGAATCGGCGCGGCCAAACAAGCTCTCTCGCTGGGCGTTAATGACATGGGCGGCACATTGCTCGAAGAGAACATCACGCGAGAATCTGGTGGGGAGTACGGACAGGCCCTGACTGTCGGCCAATTCCGAGAAGCCATCGCCACTGCAGGACGGACACCCGTTCAACGCTCGACGACCTATGAGAGAATTCCCGAGGACGATCCGCGCTACCGCCCCCCTCGCCCAGGAGACGACGAAATGCTTGGGGAAAAGTCCACGGGCGGCGAAAAACTCATCTCCCTGTAAACCTTCCAAGGAAAATGAATTGAGCGATTCTCTTTATCATCCGTTGTTCAAGGACATGATGAACGATGTGGTGGATGCGGGAAGCTGCTGCCAGTGCGGAAGCTGCGTTTTAGTTTGCCCCCACAATATCATTGAATACATCGACGGATATCCGAAACAAACGGCTAAGGCGAGTGCTGCTTTCGACTACTGCGGTATCAGTGAGGGTGTGGGTTGCGATGTATGCGCTTCGGCCTGCCCGCGCCTCTGGCCTCGGGAAATTCACCTTCGGGACACCGTATTCCAGGACGACCGGCCTTATGAGGGCATCTTCGGCGTCTATCGGAGAGTTTTCGTAGCCCGCACCAATCGGGATGAAATCATGGCTCGTGCCCAGGACGGTGGGATTGTCACCGCGTTGCTGTCCTGGGCGCTCAGAGAAGGTCGTATCGATGGCGCCATAGTATCGGCGGTCGGAGAGGATGACCCTCCCTGTTTTCCAAGCCCGAAGCTTGCCACCACAGAGGAAGGCATCCTGAATAGCGCAGGAAGCTGGTACACCTACTGCCCAAACGACCTCGCGCTGGAGGAAGCCAAGGAAAAAGATCTGAAAAAAGTTGCTTTCATCGGAGTTCCTTGCCAGATCACGCCTCTTCGAAAGATGGAATTGATCGATCCCTCGTTTCTTCTGAGCCATAAAAAACGCCCACAGCATATTGAAAAACAGCGGAGCTTCCTTCGCGGATTTCAAGAAAGGGTGGCTTTTAGTGTCGGGCTGTTTTGCACCGAAGTATTCACCCCCGAACTGATGACAGAAAAAATTGAAAAGGAAATGGGCATCCCGCTTAGAGACGTCACCAAATTCAACGTAAAGGGCGAAGTACTCATCTATAAAAAAGACGGGGATGTAGCGACACTTCCTCTTGCGGAGGCAATGGAGAACTACCAGCGGCCCGAGTGCCGACACTGCGGCGATTTTTCAGCCGAGTTGGCTGATATCGCCTGCGGTGGAGTGGGAACGCGCGGCTGGACAATCATTGTCCTGCGCACGAAAAAAGGAGAGGACATATGGCGCGAATTTGAAAAAGACGCCCTTGTGGAAACGGCTCCCATACAGGAAAACAAAAGGGCCTGGAACATCCTCCAGATACTGGCACGTCGGCAACGCAACCGGATTCCAGAGCTCGGCTCAAGAAGCGGAACCACTTCCGGGCTAGCTCAATACAATCCCGGAGAGGAGGCCGATCATACATCATCTGTCATGGCCGATAGCGGCAAAGCCACCGAGGAGCTAGATGCGTGCATAGCCGCCGCATACCAGGATGAAGAACAGCCAGGAGAGGTCTCGGGTTTCATGGCTGGAAATCCCATTCCTGGTGACCCTGGCGACCCAACACCCAACGAGAAGCGAAAACTCCCGCCGCCGCCGACACCAAATCAAGGGGGAGCGTCACCAGGATGGTCGATAGGCGACAACTCTAAATGAACGAAATCCTTTCCAAAACCTCAATCGAATCCATCTCGCTGGGAGATGCCCTGAGAGGGCGCCGTTCCATCAGGCATTTCACCGACGAACCCGTCGATCCGGAAATTATAAAGCGCGCCATCACGGCGGCGACACTCGCCCCCAGCCCGCACGGAACCGCGCCATGGCGATTTTGTGTACTATCCTCAGAATCATCGAGGAAAAAACTCGCAGAAGAGATGGGACGAAATTTCCTCAGCGACATGGAAAAAGAAGGCGTGCCCATTGAAGAGCGTATGCGCAGGCATAAAGGAAGCATCCAACTTCTTAGCGGAGCGCCCGCCCTTATACTCACGGCGCTTTCCTTCGATGCACTCGACACCTATGACGATTCCGAAAAACAAGAGAGAGAGAACATGATGGCCGAGCATAGCCTCGGCGCGGCCCTGCAGAGCCTGATGCTTGCTCTCACGGCGGAGGGCATGGCTTCGGTTTGGCGGTGCGCCCCACTGTTTTGCCCCGAGACCGCCCGTGATGCGCTAGCGCTTCCTGCCGATTGGGTACCACGCGCACTAATTCTCGTGGGCCACCCCGCCGCGCCGCCACCTCCGAAAAAAACATCCAGCCCCGAGATCATCACCCGATGAGCGCTGAGGGTCCCGTTGTCGCGCTCGCTGGAGGGGTGGGCGGAGCGAAACTCGCCGTTGGACTCGCTAAGGCACTTCCATCGGGCGCCCTGACAGTCATCGTCAACACGGCCGACGATCTGACTCTCCACGGGCTTCATATCTCCCCCGACCTCGATACGGTGATGTACAACCTCGCGGGGTTATCCGACCCCTCGCAGGGTTGGGGAATCAAGGGTGATACCTACGGGGCGCTAGATTTGCTTGGCCTCTACGGCGGCCCTACCTGGTTTAGGCTGGGCGATAAGGACATGGCCACGCACATAAGGCGAACCCAACGACTCTCCGAGGGAACCCGTCTTACGGTGGTGACAGCCGAGCTATGTGCCGCTCTGGACATAAAATCTCGTGTGCTTCCGATGACTGATTCTCCAGTTGCCACACGCGTCCAAACCCCCGAGGGAGAACTTGAATTTCAAGATTATTTCGTCGCCCGCGGAACACGACCAAAAGTCACAGGCGTCCGTTTCCAGGGAGCGGACGAGGCAAGAGCAACACCCGAAGTACTTGAAGCCATTGGCGCGGCGAGAACCATCGTATATTGCCCCTCGAACCCAATGGTCAGCCTGGGTCCGATTCTGGCGATAAAAGATATCAGCGAAAAATTACAGAATCTACCAGGAATCCCCAGAGTGGGGGTCAGCCCTATCATTGGTGGTGCGGCTCTGAGGGGCCCGGCCGCCGATATGCTCAATAGTCTGGGACATGAGGTATCGGCGCTTGGTGTGGCAGAAATCATGCGAGAATACTTGGATGGATATATTTTTGACGACAAAGACACCCATCTAATGCCGTCCTTCGAGGAGAGGGGCATTGCCGCGATGACCGCGCAGAGCGTGATGACCGACACTTCATCTAAGACTACCCTGGCCCGAGTTGTTTTGGATTTCGCCGACAAATTTCGCGACCCTCCCCCAACCAACTGATGGTATGATAGATTCCAACATTCTCACTTGAGTCGAAAGGTCGCCTGATGGACTCTCAACATTCATGCATCGCGCTTGTGCCGGCGAGAGATTTCAGAACAGGGAAATCACGTCTGGCTGGCACCCTGAACGACGATGCACGATGCGAGCTTGGGAAATGGATGTTTGAGCGCGTTCTGGATGCTGCCGCAGCGGCCTCGGGCATCGACACCATCTCCGTTTTAAGTGACGGGGACTTAGCGCTCTCTCTCGCGGAATCAAAAGGCGCCGTGGCTCATAAGTGTCCAGGAATTGATCTGAATGCCGACCTGGAAGCGGGAAGGAAATGGGCGGTCGAAAAGAATGCGGAGATGATTTTGGTCATTCCCGCCGATCTTCCCGCTCTCGCACCCTCGGATATTGAGGCGATACTCGACCTGGCGACTAGAAATACCAACCCCGGCGGATGTTCAGTGATTACGCCCTCTCCCGACGGCGGGACAAATGGCCTTCTGCTTCGCCCGCCCGGTGAAATGCCCTTCGTTTTTGGGCCAAACAGTTTCGCCCGACATCGTTCAGCAGCCATCGACAACTCTATCCAACCTGTCTTATTTGAAAATCCAGGATTTTATTTCGACATCGATACGGCCTCAGACCTAGTCCTCCTCGCAGAAAGAGGCATCGAGGTTCCGGAATGGCTGTCGGCGATCAGTCACGCATGAATTCAGTCGAACTTATACCGCTGGCAGGTATCCCCGAAGTGCGAGCCGAGGATAATCTCTCCGAAATTATCCTTTCCGCCATTGGCGAGTCTGGTCTAACTTTCCTTAAGGGAGACATTCTCGCGATTGCCCAAAAAATCGTAAGCAAGGCCGAGGGACGTTACGTTCGCCTATCCGAAATCGAGCCCTCGGAAGAAGCTACTCATATCGCCGAGCGTGACGGCAGGGACGCGCGACTTGTCGAAGTTGTTTTGCGTGAATCCAATGAAATTGTAATCGCCTCTAACAAAGCCTTGATTGTCGAGCATCGCTCTGGTGCCGTATGTGCCCATGGTGGTGTTGACCATTCCAATCTCGCAGGGGATGCAGACCAAGTCCTTCTTCTTCCCGAGGACGCGGACGCATCCGCTCGAAAAATGAGAAAGGAGCTGGAAAAGAAAATCGGTTTCCCCCCGGCTGTACTGATAGTGGATACACAGGGACGCGCTTTTCGAAGCGGTGTAGTCGGTGTTTCCATCGGCTGTGCCGGAATCGAACCGCTAGTGGATATGCGCGGGGAACTTGATCGTTCGGGACAAAGACTTGAAATCACACAGGTCGCCCAAGCTGACGAAATTGCCGCAGCAACCAGCATCATCATGGGACAGGGAGCAGAAAGCATTCCCGTCGTCATCGTACGTGGCTACGCATATCACCCCGGCGAGAACTCTGCTTCCCGTTTATTTCGAAAAAAAGAAGACGATCTTTTCAGGCAATAGGTCCTAGGAGAGGGCTAAAAGCAACTTTCCTTTATCGCAGCCCATCTTTCAAATTTAATTATTTTCAGCGATTGAATGAATCCTGCCTAGCTTGATACTATATTAGAGGTAAGTTGGTAGGGGTCGCCTATACACTGGCTGGCCTGAGCCCCATCGTAAGCTGAGGAGATCACGATCTTGTCTGGCCCTACTGGAATGAATCAATCGAGTGCTGTTTTGTCCGAAGCATCTGGGGGGGCAGCATCTCTTTCCTCGCCTTCCATTTCGCAATCTCGACCTTGCCCATTCCTGGGCTCTCGAAAAGGGCAAAGCACACCTTTCGAGAGGCCATCCAAAGGCAACGTCTGCTTTGCCCAAAGCCGGATGAAATTCAAATATTTCCGACGCGTATCGGTCCCCTACACTGCGGTATCGCGAAAAATTCAAACAGATCTATGTATGGGATCATTCGATGACTGTTCGATACATAATGAATATTCCTTGCAACTCACAGACAAAGCAGCATCTGACTTTACATCAGAAACGGGTCAACTTGCAGGTATCGAACAAACGTCAACTAGTCATCATCCGACCCAAAAGAGAACAAGAAAAAAAAGAGCCTCTCATGGGTTTTCCTATCACGCCCTCTCAAAGCGAGGAAAAACTACCGTCCAGGCAGGGGCGGCTTTCACGGCTTGTATCATCGCAGCTATGGGGCTATCCCTGTTAATGTCCGCAAGACCCTCGTCGTTCATTGAATATATTTTCATGACGGTAATGCGAAATGACATCAAATCCTTCGGAATGAAGCATCTTGGGATAAAAGACAAATTTGGCTCTTCGGGTGGATTGGTAACTGGGGGGAATTTACGCTCCCTAAAAACAATGTCCAGTTCAACCAAGCAGAAACTAAAAAAATCTAAAGCGTTCAAAAATATGTCTCGGGCTCAAAAAGAACGCCTTCGAAAACAATTCAGCGGCAAATAATCTTCGTGGTTTATTTAATCTTGCAACCATAATTCACATCGTAAAGTTAAAATCTTCTACAAGAGCGCCTGGCATGCGGCTGCTGGAAGTGGAGCGGGCTTTGTAGGTGCCGGCGCTAAGGAACACTTCGCGCTCCCGCGTCAGACCGATCAAATTCTCTCCTAACACACGTTGGAGCGTTTCATCAAAGCGCATAACATTAATTGGCGCCTGAATTTCACCATCCTTCACCCAGAAACTAGCGAACCGCGTCAGGCCCGTCATCCGGCACGATGTTAAATCCGAGTAGTTCAGATACCATAAATCACCGATATAAATACCCTCATCCAACCTTTCCAATACTTCAGAGGCCCGAATATCTCCAGCTGATAGCTCCAACGCTTCCGGCATCTCGCGATCCGATGCCCCGTTCGACGAAGTGGACCACTCTTTTTCTGATCGGGGAGACACCAGACAATCAGCAGGCTCGCCGGACAATATTAGCGGCACCCTCGGCGGCTTGATAAAACCCTGCATTTGGAACTCCGGGCCGAATCCATCCTCTGTATTTTCTGTCAAATTTATCTCGGGATGAAGTCGATCATTATTTTCAATTAACTTTTGCAGCGAACTCTGTTTCGTTTTACGTCCCCGCAACCCAAATCCACTTCTCGACACCATCCACATAAATTCAGACAATGCCGATGGCGAGAGATAAACACAAAATTTTCCGCGTGGCAGAGTCACCGATGGGCGCGAGAGCACTTCCAAATGTCTTACTGCCCCCTGAATTTTTTCAAAAAAAACATCCGGCTCCCAACGAGAACCCGCATAATGACTTTTTGCCGCCTTGTCACCCTCAAAATAAAAAGTCCAGTCGAAGTTGAAATTAAATGTTGAATACCAATTGCGCTGCCCGATCGAATTAGAAAATCCGGCATAAATTCCGCCCGAGGAATAAATACCAACGAGGTCCCTACCCTCACCCGCATTTATAATGGCATTCAAAACATTTCCTTGCGCTGGGAGATTATTTTCACCGCTCTTTTCGCTTGATATTCCATCGGTGGAGTAAGCCAGATGAGGATCTTCGGGCAATTCAGGGAGCATTTCCCGCAAATCTTCCACGACATTTTCCACGTTGGCCCTGTCGTCATCCCACTCCCCGGACAGCGAAACATTTGCTTGCGCATGACGAAGTCCAGAGATCAGGTCAATTCGAAAAAACATCTGCGTAACGGCACCTGCCTGGCGAACAGAATTCTTATTAAAACGCACAAAATCTGAATCTTCGGCAGTAAAAAAAGACGTGCATATTTCTTGACCTCGGACGAGGCCGTTGAGGTGATCAGAAATTCGTTCAAACACTTCTCGCAAAATTATTCTCCGCCAAAGACTTCAATATTGTTGAACAAACAAGCCGGAGTCGCATGGCCGACACGTACCATCTGATTAGGCTCTCCCTTGCCGCAATTTGGAGTACCCAGTACTTCAAACGTATCTCGATTCCCTAGCATCGTCAGATTTTGCCAGAACTGATCTGTGACACCCCGGTAATTAGGGTTCTTGACAACGCTCATAAGCTCCCCATTTTCAATTAGACGAGCCCATTCACAGCCGAATTGAAATTTTCGCCTCGAGTCGTCTATCGACCAAGAACAATTAGTCTTCATGTAAACGCCGCGCTCAACGGAAGCAATCATTTCCTCAAGACTGGAATCACCAGGCTCGATATTAATATTCGCCATTCGATCAATCGGCGGGCGATTCCATCCCACCGCACGAGAGCAAGACACACCAGGAACTCCTGATCGTGCCTGTGAGAGCTCGCCACCGATACCTCTAACCAAAATTCCGTTTCGAATTAAATACTCCCTACTCGCCGGGCTCCCCTCATCATCAAAGGCATAACTCGCCAGTTCACCTAGTTCACCCGGATCAAATACGACATTCAGAAGATTCGAGCCATATCGGAAGTCACCGAACTTATCGAGCGTAATGAAACTCGTCCCTGCATAATTCCGTTCATCACCCAAAATACGGTCAAGTTCCAAGGGGTGTCCGATTGATTCATGAATTTGCAATATCATTTGATCGGGAGAGAGCAGAAGATCCATATCCCCTTCGGGACAATTGGGGACGAACAATAATTCTTCAGCCTCACGAGTCACTTCAGGAGCTGCACCCAGCATTTCGCCTTGTCTTACGGACTCCCATCCGCCTTGCCGTGCATGACCTCTTCCGCCATAGGTTCTTCGCTGGGATTCGGATCCAGCATTTGCCACCGCTCCCATATTGGGTATCAACGCACAAATCATTTGATGCACTGAACCCCCAGCAGAGGTAACCAGCAGACTTTTCTCTTCCAGATAATTAAGAAATGCGAACCATTCAATGATTCGCCCTCCGGTATTCAATTTATTATTTACTTCTTTTAAAAAATCCAATTTCTCGGCCAGCGATATCTGCTCCCAAGGGGTGCCCACGGGACTACTGTAATCTCCTTCGTGGCAAGAAGGCTCCGATTCAAAGAGCCCGGGCACCATATGGCTGGCCGACCGACGAGCCCAGGCAAGCGCATTTTCGGCCGATTTCTTCAATCCTTTCTTCGAAAAATCGCTTGCTGCAGCATAACCAACACCACCTTGATCCCATATGGTGATCATGGCACCGGATTCGTGTGTTTTCACAAACGGTTGTGGGATATTTTTACGAACAGATATTTGCTCTTCTTTTTCTTGTAAAATACGAATGGACCAGGAGTCCACATCGGGAACAATTTCCTTGAATCGCTCAGCAACAGATTCATGCATATGGATAACTCCCAATATTCAAATTCCACAAACCTGTTTTATAAAGAAACGCCTGAATGGCGAACCTTCCGCCATCCACATTACAATTACCGATCTCATGTAAAAAAAGAGTACTATAACCAACAGTGCTTCATGACTTGCCGGATACCAAGGCGCTTATCATAGAAACGCCAATCCGGCCTCATGTTATGATTGTCTAGCCTTCCGCTCAACACCCCGGAAGGAGAGGCTGTACATCTGATATAGCTTCGATAAGTGGATTATTGCCGCCTATGAATGACGACAAATCAAATTTTGAGGAGCGCATCCAGTTTCTGGAGAGTGAAGTCGAAAATCTCAAGCGCGTCCAAGAATGCACAGCGTCCTTAATTTCCTCGCTGGATTTCGATGAGACACTTCATATTATATTAAGAACGGCTCGGGATACCGTCGGGGCTAAACAAGGTTCTATTCTTCTCTACAATAGCGAACTTACGCACCTGGCAATTGCGTATGCTGTGGGCCTCAGAGAAGAAACTGTTAAGCACACCCGTATCATCCCGGGAGAAGGAATCGCTGGGCAAGTTGCTCAGTCGGGCGAACCAATTCTCGTTGAAAATATCGATGAAGATCCTCGTTACAAAGAACGGCGCACTGGCTCTGAGCGCTCTAACGCATTTGCATGCCTTCCGATGAATTGCCATGGAAAGACATTGGGTGTTATGAATTTAAGCCACCCAGGAGAAGAAATTCCTTTCAATCAGAATTCCCTGCCCTTACTCGTCGCACTGGCAAACCAAGCCGCAGTTGCAATTGCTCACTCCGAGCTACACAGGTCTCTTGTCGAGAAAGAAAAACTTGAGCAACAAATCGAGACTGCCCGCTCCATTCAAGAAAGCTTTATCGCTCCTCAAATTTATATCCAGAATGAGGAATTCATGTTCTCGGCACGCAACGTGGCGGCAAGGACCGTAGGAGGCGACCTCTACGATGTTGTGGAAGCCCAAGAAGGTTGCACAGCCTTTTTTTTAGGCGATGTTTCGGGAAAAGGAATTCCGGCCGCGCTTTATATGGCTAGGCTCTTTAGTGAAGTTCACCATTTCATTGGCCTGAACCCCGAACCTGCGGCAGTGCTGACTGCCTTAAACAATTCTCTGTGCAAGCGTCCTCACCGCGGTATGTTCGTGACCATGGCATATGGACTCATCATTCCGAAAGAAAACAGAGCCCTTATATGTAATGCTGGACACCCTTCTCCGATAGTGAAAGAAAAAAACGGAGCAGTCCACATCCTTCCACCGCCTAAACATCCACCTCTTGGTCTTCTGGCTGATATTTCTTTCACCTCCCACGAAGTCCAACTTCATCCGGGCGATCTAATGCTCTTGCACACTGATGGCGTAAATGAGGCCACGAACACATCAGGAGATGAGTTCGGTACATCTCGTCTTGAGCAGGCAATAAGACAATTCAATGGAGAAAATGACCCCGTTGATTTCCTTATTGACCAACTAGAATCTTTCACCGGAAACCATCCCGCCCACGACGACATTACGATGCTTTCAGCGACGAGAAACGCTTAAAATCTACCCTTTGACCTGCTCCCATCTACTTCCAGTTGTCACCGTTCTTTTTATTCCGATTTTCCAGCCTCTTACTCGGGCCAGGTGGGAGAGTACATATCGAGCGCGGCAACATCTTCGATAGCGTCAAGATCAGACTGAATCGTGGTAGGGAGATCGCGTAGCGCTTGTTTTCTTGCCACAACAGCAGCCTTTTCCACTACGTCACCAATCTCGTCTGCAATCATGTAGTTCGCGTCTTCATTTACTAGACGAGCGTTGCGCTCTTCGCGGATACCGGTCAACCTGATTGTACGAGCCTTTGTCATATTCATAGCGACACCCGCTATTGGGTCAAACTCCCGTGCGCCCTTGAACGAACCTTCATATGGCAGAGAATTAGCTTCAACCGTAAGGTTCGGCCTTGCGTCCGCCACCCTCTTGGCCACGAGTACCACCGCATGAAGTGGATGGCCTATGTTCTCGGTGAGCCATTTTGCGGGGCTATCGCAGAAATCGTCCTGCCCGGCCACCTTTTGTGTGTGATAAGGTTGCGGGCCAACAACATCAGGCATCTTCATCATCTCGCCCACAAACCAATCGTCCAGGTCTTCAATGAGCTGCTTGCCGCCTGCCGCAGCCTCCACCGGGTCGAGCGTGAGCTTCCGCCAGTTCGGCTGCATCACTCCCACTGTACCATCAAGCATTTCCACTACTCTTACCTGTGCCATATTATTGTTCTCCCACGACGATCATCGAGCCGTTCTTGTCCGCGAGGGTGCCGGTTGAGTCATCGACGTTAAGACGGGTCGATCCGGTGGCGAGCGTGACCTCCTCAAGCATACCGACCCGGACAACAGAACCCGCCACTGCGTAGGTGGCGTTCGCCATCGCCGTTGCAAAATTAAAAGTGTAGTCACCCACCCCGTTATCTGTGATGGACGAGACATTCACATCGTCATCAATCGAGGGCGCTCCCCCGCCGCTCCAGTTGCACCAAGCACCGACCATCTTGTCCTTGTAAAGATGATTCGCGGTGGGTGTGGCTGGGGCTGCCGTTGTCAGCGCCCCGTGTGTCCCGTCGGTGTTGTGCTCGATAAGCGAGTGTCGATTCAGGGTGTCGGCTTTTGTCCCGTGGCCCGCGCCCACCATCTCCTCTGTGTACTGAATGCTCTGGTCAGCCATTTTTTTCTCCTTTAAAGCGAGAGGCCATCGCCTCCAAATATCTCACCCTCTAGAATATTCTGGGATGAGCGTTTTATGCGTAAACACTAGTATCTCGCGCGCCTCCCGCGAGCTTTGAGCCATCGGCATAATTAGAATCCTTGGGCCCTTGGGCGGCGCTGGCCGCCCCCACAAAGGCCGCGTTTCCCGAGAGCGTTCCGTGATTGAGATTTACCGAGGCGTCCCGCGCCAGCGAGCTCGCCCCCTCGTTCAGCGGCCAGTAGCCAGCGAGATCCGTTTCGTCGTTAAAAATGCCGTTGTAATGCTCGGCCACCTCGGCAGCCGAGAGGATGCGGCCCTTGTAAATTCGCACCTCGTCGATGAAACCGTCGAAGGAGAGAGCGTCATCCGTTCTGTCGCCGATGAGTAGGTCATTTCCAGCATCCGTGAGCCTGGTTCCTGAGGCAGCCTGTGATGATGCGAGGGTGGCCGCAGTGCCTGCGATGTAAATTATCGGCGTTTCGCCGGACGACGCCGTGAATGTGAGGACAACGTGTTGCAAGGTGTTTGTAGCGACCTCCACCTCCGTGGCGGCTTGCGCGTCCGTTACATCAAAATCGATGTCAATATTTACAGCTACCATCCCGCCCGATTCGCTTTTCACCTGAAGGCGATACCCGTCGGTGCCAGGGAATCTTTTTGATACAAGGATGCCCCCGTTATTTTCTCCGTCTGTTCGAGCGTTAAACCAGCATTCGATGGTGCCACCGTCATCAAAAATATTTTGAATCGCCGCATCGTCCGACACGGTTACCGCCCCGCTGGCACCGTCGAACTCGATCGCGCCCACAGCTTTTCGCCCCAGACCGGCACAGGTGCCGTCCGCCAGACAAGCCGTAGTCAGGAAATACCCCGTGTCTCGTAAGCTTAGTTCAAGCGTCTGCTCCTTGAGATCAGGCGCTGAAGAAATTACTTGCCCAATCTGATTATGAAGCGGCATCATTTCTGCAGATCGAAGCCAAGGAACAGAGAAAACAATATAGTCATCGGGCTCGACCTCAAGCGCCCTAAAAGTCTCGTCCTGAATCCGAAATACCCTTGCTGGCTCCTCAAAACGCTCAACTATTCGCGCCTGAACGGTCCGCGCCACCGCCTCGCTCCTCATCCACGTCAACTCCAACCGGCCACTTGACGGCGTCCGAACTCCATAGAGCACCTGGGAGGCAGCGCTTCGCTCGGCAATTCCGTCTTCATGCAGCAGGAACTTCCCCTCGACATCATCCCAAGCGTAAAGAGCTGGCACCTGGTTAATTACCCCGTCACGGCTAACCTCGAGTTCCACTTCAGCTGCCTCAAGCTCGGGCATTACCTTCACCGGATGTATCGACCCCGTCTCGGTGCCCTGAAAAATAATCTTCAGCCGCCCAAAAGCATCCACTTCGAATCTCCCAAGAAAATTTCCGAGCAGATCGGTGAGAGCGTCCGCTGGCGCATGATCGTCAGAGATGACAGATGCCGCCGCGTATCCCTGCGACTGAGCAGAGGCGGCGGCCCGGCTTAGTGTCTGACGGTCGATATCCTGCTCGAAAAATCCCCAGAAGTTGAGAGCCAGATCCTCAGCAATCAGGGCCGGGTTTTCGAGAAGAATGCTTGATGAATCTTTTTTCCCCTTGCACACCGCCGTTACACTGCCACTTGGTGCAACACTGAAGACCGCCGTTGCGATCTCGCCGTTGCCCTCGTAATCATTCGCCAGATTCAGTGTGTATTCGCCGGGATTAATCAGCCCGTCGTCGTCGAAAAGTGACACGCTGCCATCGATGGCGTGGCCCGCGATGCAATAGGTACCGCTCCCCCCCGTGTTGATCTTGGGAAGCGAGTAGACTCCCGCCTCGGTACGCGCCGGCACCGTCAGATCGCCATAAATGATCGGCAGTGCATCCCCCCCGCTCTCGGGCGCTGAATACTGTGATGCCCGGGCGATCAGATAATTATCGGCCATGCGGTCCTTCGTTAGATCAGCCACTTATCCACTCCTTAAACGCCTTCACACTCGAGCACCGCCACATCCCGACGCTCGACCACCCGGCGAACAGTAAACGAGGCCAACGAAATCACATCGTCGATATCCCCGCCTCGAAAGCCAACCCGGACATCCAGCTGCCCGCCCACCATTGGTTCATTCGCCAGAATTCGCGACATCCGCGGGTGCCCCTGTGTGTCAGGCTCATTCGATAGCGTAAGCGAGAGCCCCGAAATTTCTTTTTCCAGATAAACGTCCATCGGCGAGCGCCCCGCCGACTTTCCCGCCGAGAACCCGCCGCCGTCCACAACCCAATCGTGCACTCCGAGCATCACCTCGGCCCCCTCTCCCGCCAGCGCCGAACCGTCTGCCACCCAGGTGCCGTCCGCAAAGCGCACCCGGCCCGAAGTGCCGAGCAGGGCATCTGGCGGAATTTGACGGCAAAACACCCGGAGCCCGCTCGCCGTCGTCAGGTGATAGAGCACCAGCGCCCGCTCCCCGTCCCCGTGCCGGGCCAGGCACGCCTCGGCCACTTGTGTTGCCCATCGCATTTCTCACCTCCTTTTAAAATTTCCCCTCCGGGCCCCTATGCCCGGAGAGAGGCCAACATAGCCTGCCCGTCCCGAAACCCACCTACAGGAAATGCGTGGTAACTTTCAGTTCAGATATGGACTCTTACGCTTTGGTTTTGTTGCGATTACGAAACCCGCTTCTATCCGGCTTCCACTCGGACATTATCCGCCAATAGATTTTCTTGGTGATTACGGCTGATTGTTGCTGAAATGCTTAGGAGAAAGGTTTTGCCTACGAAGAGCCCCGGCCGTATCGCCTTCGGCTTCTCTGTTTGTCTTCGATTTTATCGGTCAGCTTGGTCACGGTCCTGTCGTCTAAAACAAACATTCCGCGCATGTCGAAATGATTGTGGATGATCTGCCCGCCGCCACTTTTCCCCATCGCGCGCTCAACAGCGGGCCCCACGCTCCGCTCGACAGCCTCGTTGAGGGCGCGTTGGCTGGTGGGGTGGTTAAGGTTCAAGGTGTGCTCGCCCTTGTGGACCCGGCGCACGGTGTCGTCGGTGTAGAAGCGCCCCTCCTCATCCCCATCGTCCAGATCGTAGGCCGACTGGCGGGTGGCGGTGAGGCCGTAATCATCGTTGAGATCGCGGAGAAGATTTTCACTCGTCCCGGCGGGAAACGGATTGAGTCGAAAAAATGCATCCAGGCTCGCCTCCGTATGGCTGGGATGTCCCAGGGTCGGCGCATCGAGGATGGGATAACGTCCCGCCCCGAGGGCCCGGGCAATCGCCTGATTTGTGCCCTCAAGGATGCGCTTGGAGGCCGCGATATTCGCCAGCCCCCGCGTGTGGGGATCGACATTTTTTTTCCCGAAGGCATTAAGGCCAAGAAATTTATCGAGCACCACCTCGTTTAATTTATCGCGGTTCTCGTTGATCTGGAGCGCCTCTCTGTTCTGAAACGCAGCAACGGCCAGCGCGCCAAAGGGCCCGCCCGCCGCGAAATTCGTCACCCCTGATTTAAAGCCGGCCCGGAAGGCCTCGGAACCACTGCCCCCCTGGGCAAGGGTGTAGAGGGCGGCCAGCGCCGCCACCGTTCCCGAGGTGCCCGCGAGTTTTGAGCCCACAAGGTCAGCCGTGTAATTTTGCCCGGCGAGCGCCGCGCCCTCCTCTCCGGCCCCGCGAATCGCCGTCGCCTGGGCGGCCTCGCCCCCCGACGTCACCAATGAGCGCCCGGCAACTGATTCGAACACGGCCTTGATCTGATCGAGCGGAATCACCAGCTCAGGCCCCGCCTCGCCGATCATGGCAAGGGTGGGTTGTTTGACGAGCCCGCCCTTGGCGAGGCCGATGAGGCTGCCAAAACCCTCGCTGATAAAGCCGCCAAAAGAGCCGGCGATATCCTTGAACATGCCCTTTAGTTCCGAGAGCGCGCCGCCGAGCGCGGCCTTGCTGTGTGTTTTGATGGGGTCAAATACCGCGCTCTTGATGATGTCGCTCAGCTCATTTTTGGCGGTCTTGGCCAGTTCCTTGAAGGGGCTGGTGATGACGTCGGTGGAGATCCCGGCCGCCATGGATTTCACTGAATCCTTGAAGGAGGTTTCGAGCCCCTCGGCGAAGGTCTTGAAATTCCGGTTCGCATTCTTGAGCTTGTCCTGGCCCAGCGACGCAAAGAGTTTCTCAAAAGCGGCCCCGGCCCCTTTTCCCATCTGCTCCATGGAGTCCTTGGCCGCCTTTTGCGCAAACTCGAATTCGGCGGTTTTTTTGATCAGCTCATCAAGGGCTTTTTCGTATTTCTTGCGAAACTCTGGCAGCGCCTTGCTGAGTTTTTCGTAAATATCTGCACGAATCTTGGTGGTGAAATCTTTTTTTGGGGTTATTTTGGGTACTAGAGTTTCAACTTTCTTTTTAACTTTTTCAAAATCTTTTGTTTTTCCAGTAATTAAAACTTCTAAATTATTTTTTGGAACAGACATTTTCTACCCTTTCCAGTTTTCAAATCGTGCACTTTCATTCCCGCCGACGCCCCGTTGGCGGCGGCAGAACGCACACTAAACCGAAATGGAGAAATTCGACCTACAGGAAATTCGTAGTTAAAAAAAGTTCGCCAAAAGATATAACTATTTGATTATCGATGGGGTATTCCAGATAATCTTTCCTTTTTCATCAAAATGAACGACCCAGGGTGTTCCTCCTTTTGTAAGCCTTACGATGGAGCGAATCGTCCCATTTTCATCTTTTTGGTAAATCATGGGGTTGCTTTCTGAAATTCCAATATAAATACGTCCTCTCTCTTTTCGGTCACTAAGAGATATCAAGGGATCTCCGTTATCCGAAAGCGTCAAAATAGTACGACTTTTTTCTACGCCATCTCTCAGAATAAATGCCGGAACACCTTCCGAAAATGTCAGCATAGTTCGAGTTAGACCCTTATTATCATTGAACGAAAAAACAGGATCACTCTTGTCCACAAGCTGAAGGGAAACACGGTTAATGCCCGCATGGTCGGTGTATTTGATCGCGGGATTCCCGCCGAGGATGCCGAGTGTGCTCGATGTGCCCGCTTTGGGGTCGCTGAAGATGAGCACTTCGCCTTTGGGCCCCTGGGTGGCGAGGGTGATGCGGTTGCGGCCTTGGGGGTCAGAAAGATTCACCACCGGATAATCGCCCAGTTTTTCATCCTTGAGCACGCCGAGTGTAAGGCGGGTCTTGCCGCTGGAGTCGGTAAGCAAAATCCCGGGGCCCGCCTCACCGTAGCGAAGCCCAAGATTGCCCCGCTCTTTGCCCATCAGAACGAACGAGGGGCCGCCAGCGTCCGCCCCCCAGATACCCACCGTTCTACCTTGAGAATTTTTCAATACGAATTTTCGCGCCTCGATTACATCGGCCACCGGCCTCGTGGCCGCAAAGGCGGCGGCGCAGACAACTATGACCATGGCGATGAGGCCGAGGCGCTTATGGAGGCGGAGTCTTGTTTCCTGGCGCTGAATCTTATCTTCGAGGGTTTTAAATCTGGCATCAAAATCCATCGTTATCTCTCCTGAGCAAAAGGCCGGGTATGGTTAAATTAGTTTACGCAGTTCAGACGTTGCGCTCAAGGGGAGAGCTGGGGGGGGTGAAGAGATAAATTATGTGCGGGTTTTCGAGGAGGGCGTTAGCGATGCAGGGTGTTCGCGCAGGAACAGGAAACTACGCAGCGAGGGGGCGGAGATAGTGCAGAGTACATACCAAGCCCCCCGTCGGAAGGAGAGGCAGGGAGGGGCCTCCCCTCCCGAAACTGGAGGGCTGTGTGGGCGGCGGATGCTACGCATTTAAGATGCCTACATCAAAAATACCCCGTACCGGGAAGAGCTACCGCCCCGCAAATGAAAAATAAACGGTTCATCGCCCCCTAGGTGAAGGCGATTTTGATTTCATCGTTGCCAGCGTTTCGGGCCATCGAAAAAGGCGCGTCATAGGTGAGCATGCCGTCCCGATCGCCCAGACCGACATCGGTGTACTGACACTTGGGCGCTGTGATGGTGCAGATGTTGCCTGCGCTCTGGCCAATCTGAATCGACAACGCGACCTGGGTTCCCGCCTCCCAATCGGCGAACACATCTTCAGTCGCTTTAAGCACAGCCTCGGGGTCAAAGCTTCCCGAGGGGGCGCGCCCGGTGAGGAGGCCGTTGATGTGGCCGCCCGAGGTGTTGGCGCTCTGGCGCAGGGTAACCTCGTTGTTCATGGCAAAACTCACACTCGTGGCGTCAAAATTAAAGCCTGCGAATGAAAAGCCAGCGACGAGCACAGGCTCGGGTATCTGACTGTCATAAGCGGTGCCCTCGACGATGGCGGCATCGCTCACCTCGAAATCGGCGGCCTGGAAATCCCAATCAACGGTGGGTACGCCATCGAGCGGTGCGTTGATGGAAAAGGTGCCCATGCAACCCAGGTACATGATGCGCAGGCCATCGATGTAGGCGGTGATGCAGGTGCGGACATACTCGGTTTTATCCGAGGTGGGATCGTAGGTAACCGATGTGCCACCGACGAGTGTCTCCTTCATCCCGCAGGCACGAAAAAGCACGCCATAGTCGGGGGCGGTGCCCGCCGTGCCCGAGCCCCTGAGCTCGGTGGTGAACGATAGTTGGGCCGAGCGCTTTCCGGAGACGAAGGGAAACGGCGAGAGGCTCGCGTCCTTAACGGCTCGCTGCAGCTGCTCGACGTTCAAATCGTGCGAGAGGTTGCCTCCTCGAAAAAGCTCGGCCGCCGGCGCTGGCCGGTCGATGAGATAGACGCTGCCCGAGTCCGGGTTGGTGTCCCAGGATGCGGAAACCGTCATCGTGTCGGAGACAGCGTCGAAATCGCTCACCGTACGGCGCTGACCAACGCCAGTGCCACGAATGGTGCGGATGATCGAGCCGTTCCAGTGGTCGTCAGCCTCGGTGAGGGCAGCGTCAACGAGGGTGGTCGAGGTGGCCGAATCGGCCGTTTCCTCTTGCTCCTCGGTGGCGCCCATACTTTGGCGGTCCATCAACAGGGTGTCGCCCATGATGTTTCTCCTTGTGGTTTAAAGGGCTGAAATGTTAAGCGCGCACAATGCGCTCGATGGCCTGGATGCGTATCTCGACCGTGTGGCAGAGAGTGCTTCCGAAGGCGCGAAAGTCGATTCGGTCCACCTGGGGCGGGGTGAGACGCTCAAGGGAGGTAATATTTCCTCCCAGCCGAAGCGCATCGCCTGCTCGAAAACGACCGCAGATGGTTTCGATGAGATCCTGAAATTCGATTTCGCTCGCGGTGTCGTCTTCAAGCGACATGACACCAAAAAGTAAGAAAGTGTGGGTGCGCCGATTGACGCCGGCGGGGGTGAAGGCGCCTGGGGAGCTTGAGGCAAAAGAGCCAAGTTCTTCCTTCACACTTTCCCGGGTGAGGACCCAGCCGCGTATCTGATCTTTCCCGTCCGGCGCGCGCCAGCGAAAAAGGTCGATGTAGCGACCGATGTCCGCCGCCCAGCGCTGATAGAGATGAAGCCTTCCGGCCTCACTTAGTGCAGCCACCTCAGCCCCGATGGCGTCGCCGATTTGTCGATAATTTGAATTAGCCACTTAGTCTCTCCGTAATGCGGGCGCCGAGAAGAACAACTCGCTCATCGATGGCGCCCTGGCTGTCGTTGAGGGCTTTCGTGAAAATCCCCTGCCCGCTCGTGCCCCGTCGAGCAATGGCGCGGGCGATAAGAAACGAAACGCTCAAGCTTCGCTCGCCGGGGACACCGAGTTTTTGCTCGACCCATTTGTGAAGGGGCGAGCCCTCGCTCCAGGGCGGCAGCTTGCCGGGCCGTCTGCCGAACTCGACGGCCTGCGCGTGGGGCGAGTCTGAAAACACCCGGCCTCTTAAGGTGTCGAGTGAGTTACCGCTCACCTCGGAGACAATCGATCCCCTAAGGACGCCCGTTGCGCCCACCGGGGCACGGCGGAGCCAGGCCCGCTCGACGATGCGCCCGATGTCCTCCAAAGCGCTCTCGGTTTCGGAGAAAACGATGTCCTCCCACGAGCCGTCAATGAGCGGGCCCTTTGCCTCGATTTCAACACTGATCATCTAGCGCTCCCCCGGTGCGCCGTGGGTGAGGTAGTCGCCCCGGCTCTGAGAGAGCGTTTCATCCCAGTCCATCGAAGCCCCTAAGGGCCCGGCGGTATCGCCTTCTTTAAGTCCAATGTGATTTTGATATTTGCGCTCAAGCTCGCGCCCGAGGCGGGTATATTCGGCAGCCTTGCTCGTGTAGTTCACCGAATCGGCGCCTAAGATTGGTTCATTCGTCTGGGCGTAGCGCCGAGCGAGGATATGACAGCCCTCGGCCGCACTTAGCCAGGCAAGACACTTGAGATCGTTATTGGGAACCGTCGCCGTGGTGTCATCAGCCGTGTGCGGCAATGTGTAGGTGAGGCGCACGGTTTCGCCCGAGGCGGGAGTGAGACGAAGGAGCCGCAGCATTTCCGCCGAGGTGCCGCGTGCATAAATTGTCCAGTCGCGCCGCTGGAGATAGACGGGCTCGCGCTCGCCCTGGGGATATTCCACCGAGGCGACAACAGAGAGAGCGCCATCCCAGGAGACGGGCAGCGCAAAATCGTATGCCGCGCCGTCACCCGCGTAGTCTTGATACGAGAGCTGGGAGCGATCTTTACTGTAGCGCGCCAGCGCCGCTTCGATGAGATCCGTATAGTCAGCCTCATCGAGCGAGAACTCACGCGGAAGTGCCCCCGCCTTTAAAAGCGTTTTGATGTCTTCGGTTACCGTTTGCCTGCTTGCCATATCGATTTACCTGTCGGTGTGGGGAATGAATCAGGTCTTGAGTGTGATCTTCGCCTCGAAGGTGAACGAGGGGCCTGAGCCTCCGATGTCCCACGAGAGGCGGAGCCACTTGCCCAGGTTGGTGAGATTAACGAGCGTCTTGCCCGTCCCTGTTATTTGGGAAGGCTCGGTGTGGATAAACGCCATCTCATCGTCCGCTGGCCCGCACTCGACGTCGAAGTCAAGCGTAGGCGAGGAACCCGAGGCCGCCGTCGTGTCGATAAAAAGCAACGCCTCCGAGAAACGCTCGATGTCGAAAGCCGCGCTCTCCCCCGCCGCCGTCCGGGCGGAGGAGGAAGCCAGCGCAATTATTTTTGTTCGCCTGTCAGCCATCTTGGTTCACTTCTCCTCTCGCCTTCCCCTCACGGGGGCGGCGTTAGATGTCGAGATAAAACTTGGCTCCGGTGCCGGAGAGGACGACGTAGATCCCGGTTCCGAAATGGACTCCGCCCTCGGTGATGCCGAGCGGGGAAGAAGTCCCGGTCAGCGCGGAAACTGTTCGAATGACAGTTCCCGAGGCGGCAGTGTTGTCGTAGACAATCGCAGTCGCATCAGCAGCAGCGGCTGACAAAAGACCACCTCGGAGAATGCCGTTTCCGGTTTTTACGGTCCCCGAAGCGGAGACTTCGTTCGATTCACTAAAATTCATGCTCACCTCGGAGGGGCCGGGCCGTGGAAGCCCCGGCCCCTTGGTTAAATTAATGGCTAGTTGGCGGACCACTCCACGATGGCGATGCCTGCTGGAACAGCTATGCTGGTGCCTATCTCCTCGAACTGGAGTCCGATAAGATTGTTCTGTGAAACCGACAGCACGGTGGAGGGCGCATAAAGCTCCTTGCGCTCGCCCTTCGTCAGATCATTTCCGCTCGTGAGATCGTAGCTACCCAGCTCGGTCGTGCCTGTACCGGCGGTACCTATGTCAATCACATTCAAATGGGTGGTGTTCGTATCGACACCCGTCACCGCCGCGCTCGGCCTGAAAATCACTTTTTCGATCTTCGCGGCTACGGGCGCCTCAAAGACAGGAAATAATTCGGTGGCCGCAGCCGACGCATGAGCTGGGACGGCGACAAAAGATCGCCGCGTGCCTGGTGTGTCGTATGCCTGAAGTTCACTCATTGATTCATCCTTTTTTCGTGAGCCGAGGTGGCGCGATCACCGCCCCGGCGGGTTGTCGGAGTCCGCGCTAGGCGGGCGCGCCGCGATAGAAGCCCCGAAAATCGAGGACGGCACCGCCATAGACGTGGCGGATTTTGTAGCGGACCTTGTCGGCGTTGAACGGAGAACCCGAGGCCGGATTATCTTCGATGAAGAGTTCAGGATCCTGCTGATCGTTCAGGAATCCAATCTCGATGGTGTCCATCAGGGCCGGGTCGGCCACGAGAAACCAGTCGTTCGCGTCGGTGAACTCGGGCACCCAGAGAGGCTCAACGCCAAGTCGGTTGATCACGCTAGGCTGGGTCGAGTCCTCGTTCGTGACGATCTTCACCGAGGACTGGGTGACGTCGAAGGCCTCTTCAAGAAGCTCGGTCGGGTGCAGCAGGTATTTCGGTTGTGCCTGCGATGCCACCTCGACCCCCGATTCGTTGTAAAAGGTTTGCTGTCCCATCGACTTGATTCCGGAGATGACGTTCGCATAGGTCAATGCGTCCGTTGAGGTGTTGTTCCCGTGGGTTGAATGGAAAAGCGCCACCGAGTCGTATATTGCGGCGTTCCCTGAGATAAAATCGAACACGAAATTATTGAGGGTGCGCTGAGCCGCCCGCGCGAGGCGTTGGGGAATCATCCTGATCGAGCCCATGTCATCGTTTTGAATCATCTCCCAGGTGAGATCCTCGATGCCGCCTCGCTTTGCGACGGCGTACGTCGCTTCCTCATCCGTCGGCGAGGTAAGGGAGGGATAGGTTGCCTGCTCGGAGACGGTGGAGAGATCGCCGTAACCACCGACGCGCACCCGGCGGTTGGTGCGAAAATCCTTCACCGGCACGACAGAGGAGACGATCTTCTTCCAGGCCTGGAAACGGTCGTCCCTAAAATCACGAAGCAGCGCCCGGCGAATCGAGTCGCCGAAGGCCTGACCCCATGTGCTCGTGTCGAGGGCGGCCGAGAGGCGCCGGATGCCGTTCCAGTCCTCCGACGCGCTGTGGTAGTGAAAAGTTTCGGCAAAAAATCGCTGCGGCGTAAGGCGATGCCCGGTGAAATCCTGAAAACCCTCGCTCAGGAACCGATATGGACGGTGGCCCTCCACCACACGGGGCGAGCGCTCAAAAAGACCATCGAGGGCCGCCTGTTTCCGATCGGCTTCATCCCTGACAACCTCGATGCTCGCGCCAAATCCGCGCAGGGCGCCGCTTGCCGTGAGCTTTTCGAGAGTAGACGACTCAAGGCGAATCGCCTCGTCAATGTCGCTCTCGGAAAAGGCTCGTCCGGCAAATTGGGCGCTAAGTTTCTCTTTTACGGCCTCAGGCAACGCGGTAGCGGCAAGACGGCTGGTGAGGCGATCATTGACGCCAGCTAGCTCCCACCCGAGACCTGCCTCTTCACATGCCGCTAAAAGCTGCTGCGGCGTCCACCGGGTGCCTAGTTTTTCGGCGGCAGCCGGCGCTGATGCTTTCAACTTCTCCAACATTGCTTCAAACATTTTCACCTCCATCACGGGATTGGAAACGCCTGCGGGGACATTCCCCTCGGCGCCCGGGTCGGCTGCGGCGAGCCCCAAAAGCACACCTCCCAGCCTTCCCTTGTGAACAACATCGACCGAATTGACAGCCACGATTTTCAAAAAATGAAGCACCAGCGATCCGGCCTCACCTCGGAACTCGGTTTCGGCCAGAACATCAAACGAGAAACCAAAAGGCTCATCGATTCCGCGAGCGAGCGCGTCATGCGCCATCCGATAAAACCACTCGGCGGATTTAGACACGGTGAAGGTGCTGACAAGACCCTCGCTACTCATTCGAACTTCCCGATGCCATCCAACGAGATTCTGGATGTCGGGCCCCGCTGGGGGCGCATGGTTGGCAAACGCCTGAGCCTCCTCGAACAGGGAGGCAGCCTCGGCCAGCACTTCGCGCGGGAGAAACCAGCCGCCATCCCGCGAAGGGCCTGGGCGGGCGATCACCACCTCGAAGTCCCATCCCTCCTCATCCCCGCCATTTGGGCTGCCTGCCGCCTTGCGAAGCAGCGCCCCCTGGAGGCGGAGTTGGGTGGGACTCTCCACCATGGCCACACCACCCGAGATCGCATCGAGCGAAGCAGACCCATTCCAGCCCGACCGCCAACGCATCAACATTTCTTTCACGCCACTCTCCTTTCGCGCCTCGCTCGATTCGAAGTTTTTCATCGCGCGCGGCGGGCGCCATCCGCGCGACGAGAAGGAGAATAGATCGAGTGGCGCGAAATCCACCTTCAGGAAATGCGTAGTTGTTTTTGGCTGCCAAAACAGACATAACTATCTGATAAAAAAGAGATATTCTCTCTTGTCAGGTGCACCAGTATTGCGAGAAGATATATTGAGGGTGGGAAAATTAATATTTTTTTGAGAGGAGAAACGCCGTGGGCGGCATTTTTTCCAGGCTTTTGGAAATCCCATGGAACCATCTAATTGACATCTTCGTCATGTGGTTCATCGGCTACCAAATCTATATGCGCTTTCGCGGAACGCAGGCGATGCGCCGTATGATTCGTGTGTTTTTCGTCTGGCTCGCCTACCTAACGGCGCAGGCGGCGGGCCTCACCCTCACTTCGTTTTTATTGTGGGCTCTTTGGATCGCGGGGCTGATTTTTTTCCTCATCACTTTTCAGGGTGAGATTCAGCGAATCTTGATCCGCATCAATCCCATGCGCCCGCTGGGGGCGATTCTTCGCATGGCTCGTAGCGTGCGACTTCCCGACGAAACGCTGACCGACATATCGGAGGCCGCCTTCCGCCTCGCCTCGAAGAACACTGGCGCGATTGTCATCTGGGAGCGGCGAGATCCCATCGAGTCGCTACTGAGAAGCCCCGGCGAGATCATTGACGCTGCGGTCAAGCCAGCGCTTGTCGAAACACTTTTTTTTCCCGGAGCGCCCTACCATGATGGGGCCCTCTACGTTCAGGAAGATAAAATCTACCGAGCCGGATGTGTGCTCCCGCTCTCGGAGGACAGCAGCCTCGCCGCGCATCTGGGCACCCGCCATCGCGCTGCGGTCGGGCTCACCGAGCGCTCGGACGCAATAACTCTTGTCGTCTCCGAGGAGCGTGGCGAAGTTTCTGCCGTCGAGCACGGAGAGATCACACCGCTCGACTCGCCCGAGATGCTGACCGCCTGGCTAACTGAGCGCCTTAAAGGGCGTGAGGATGAACAAAAAATTGGCGCGGGAAACTTACAGGAACTCATCCGCCACAACTGGCGTGTGAAGTTATCAGCACTGGCTCTCGTCATCGCGTTGTGGGCAGTGACCAGCGAGCAAAAGGAGAGCCCGCAAAACTTCTTCGCCACTCTCGGCCCCGGGGTGGAGCAATCCTTCCTCGTGCCCGTCGAGTACGACAACCTGCCCTCTGCCCTCTCGCTCACGAACGGGGGCGTTAAGCGAATCAATGTGCGCCTCAAGGGTGAGGCCGACCTGTTAAAATTTCTCGACTTGGGGCGTCTTCGCCTGCGGGTCAATCTGAGCGGAACAAGCGACGGAACCATCACGCACAAGGTTACAAACCGCGACATTGATCTTCCCTCGCGCATCCGACTCCTCGGTGCAGAACCATCAGAAATCCGTCTGACCCTTACTCGAAAATCAAACGCGGACAAATAAAACTCTTGAATGTATTTTGTTCCATTAAAAAAATCCCAGATCACACAAGGGGTTGTATACGCCCCCCCCACGCCGTTTTTTTGTTGATGAAACAGCGGCCGGAACACATATTGTTATTGGTTGACCGGGGTGAGTTTCCCCGGACGTCGGCCGGCGAATCCGGCCAGTTCCCGGCAGGAGCCGGGTGAGCGGAGCGAAGCGGATTTGCTCCAAGGGCGCACCATGAAATTACACGGAGGGTCTTTATGAGGACACAAAGAAACCCGGTGCTTCAGGTCCAGTTGCTTGGCTCTCCGATCGCCCGCGACAGCCGATCAGAGAGGATACTTTCCAGCTGACGCAACCCACACGGGCGGCAAATCGTCCGGCGCGGCCAACGGGGAAATTCTCCCCGGTCGCAAAGAGAAAAGAGCAAATCGAGCGGGGTGCGATGCCCCGCTCTTTTTATGCCAAGATTTTCACATAACATTCAAATACTTATATATATTTTTCTCGTTTTTTCGCCTGAAAAAACTCTTGCACAATCACGTCCCTCGGCCAATATTGTTCGTGTAGCAAGCAGGACTTTTTTCCCACTCTATTCGGAAGGAGCCAATGAGCGAACCCGACCAGAGAAGCTCTCCGGTGAGGTTTCGTGCCACCCTCCTCTGAGAGCCACAACCGGAAAAACGGCGCGGCATTTCAAGGATAACGAAAGTTATCCGCCCGTAATCTGGAAGGAGCCGATGCATAACGGCAAGATAGTGAAGTTCTTCGGCGCGGCCAGCACCGGACTACCGGGGAACAATCACCAAATATCCGGCGCACATGAAAACTAGATAAAACGAGTGGCTATCTACTCGACGCGGTCTCTCCCTAAATAGCTCCCTCATAAAGGAGCTTGGGCGGCCGAAAGAAAACGAGAGCATAGAGGCGGGGTGTGATGCCCCGCCTTTTTTTGTATTTTGTTAAAAAAGTATATGCAGGCTACGATTCTAGATACACGTTCCTTCACCCGTTTTTCACAGGGGAGCCATGCATGAAGCAAGGACTTGTCCTCACCCCGCCAGAGCCCGCCACACTCGCCGAATGGGCGCGTCTTACCGAGGCCGCAGGCTTCGATGCCATCTGGCAGACCGACTCGCAGTCCCTCTACCGGGAGGTGTTCGCCTCGCTGGGCATCTGTCTCGCGTGGACCGAAAATATCACTTGCGGCCCTTGCGTCATCAACCCCCTCACCCGCCACCCGGCGGTGGCCGCGAGCGCCGTCGCCACCATCTCAGAGATGCACGAGGGGCGCGTTGTCCTCGGCCTCGGCAGCGGAGACAGCGAGATCCTCAACCTGGGGCTGAAGCCGGCAAAGGTGGACGAGGTGCGAGAGTATTTGATCGCCCTGCGCGGCCTCCTTAAAAACGGCGAGGCCGAATTCCAAGGACGCACCGGAGCAAATTCAACCCGATTTCCCGCCGGGTCGCAGACATAGAATCGCTCCCACTCCTCAATTGGCTGCGAATCGAGAATAATCTCAATCCCCACCCCACAAAGCGCCGCCTCGGCCCGAGCCAGGTCATCCACCTCGAAGCAAACATGCCGCTTGCTCCCCTCGTTATTTTATGAATCCTCGACAGAAAAGTGAAACTCGTTATCTGCCCACTTGAAATACATCCCTCCGTTTTTAAGAAGGGGCGCAGGCTTGGGGACTTCCTCTAAGCCGAGCACTTCGCCGTAAAAACGGCGACAAGCCGCCTCCTCAGGTGGGCGCACAGTGATTTGCACATGATGAATGCCCCGTAGCCAGTCCACCATTCGCATTCTTCTCCTTAATAGTCGTGAAAAAATCACCCCTATTTACGCTTATCTTTTTTCGCGCAACCGCCCTAGAATGATTGGTAACGTCGCTTTTTGAGGATTAAATGCTCATCCGTCTCATACTTGCTTTTATGATCGCCCTTCTTCCCCAAGGTGCAGCCCCCGTCTGGGGAGCCTTGGAAAAGGCGCCGATGGTCCTCGTTCCCGCAGGGCCATTTCGTATGGGCACCTCGGTGACGGACATCGCACAAATGCTCCGCATATGCCCGCGCTGCGGGAGCCAAGATTTCAAAGACGAAACCCCGGCGCGGCGCGTTTATCTCGACGCATTTAAAATCGACAAATATCCCGTCACGGTACATTTTTTCAAGGTATACATTTATGAGACGAAGCGCCGCACACGAGCGGAGAAAGACGGCTGGGGCTGGGTGCTTGATAAAGGGAAATGGCGCAAAACGGATGATGCAAATTGGCGGCACCCAAACGGCCAAAGCACGGCATCCTCCGGTCATCCCGTCACACAAGTTGCATGGGAGGACGCTGATGAGTACTGCCGCTGGGCCGGAAAGCGTCTACCCTCGGAGGCCGAATGGGAAAAGGCCGCGCGGGGCACCGACGGTCGCCTATTCCCTTGGGGCAATACATGGGTAGGCTCGCGGCTCATCCATAAAGGAAACAGCCGGGGGAGCACCCATCCGGTGCGCCGTTTCTATCTCACGCACGACAGCCCCTACCTCGCCTCCGACCTCTCGGGCCACGTATGGGAATGGGTCGCCGACTGGTACTTGAGTAAAGCTTATCGACAGGGCGCGGCCCGAAATCCACGAGGCCCCTATTCGGGCACCGAGCGCGTAAAAAGGGGCGGCGCCTATAACATCGCCAGCCACCTAGCATTTCGCACCACATTTCGCGACTTCCACAACCCCGCGATTCGAAACAATATTTCGGGGTTTAGATGCGCCGCGGATGCCAGATAGCACAAGCGCCCCAGAATAATTCACCCTACATTATCAATAGCGCCGCGAATGCGCGGGCATTTGATTTTATCGATCTTTTATGAAAAGGCGGATGCCGGATGAACATCAAGAAAATCGGACTCATTACTACACTCGTCCTGATCGTCGTGGTGGCGCTTATCGCGACTCGCGATCTTCGCCCCACGCCTCAGCGCTACCGACTTAACGTGTCATCGCCAGTCCCAAAAGCAGTCCCGGCAAAAACAGTCCCAGAAAAAGCAGCCAAGCAAATTCCAAAACCAGGGCTCGCCAAATCGCCTCAGCCCTGCAGCGTCCCCCGAAAAACACCCACGCTCACCAAGGAGGCCTGGAAACTCATGGACGATCTTCAAGACCCCTGCGCGGGGGGATGAGTTAGCCAAGCCTGAACCAGTTGAATTATTCACGCCCCGCTGAAAAAATCACCCCTCATCCCCTAACTGCCCGGCCATATGGGAAAACAGGGCGCTCGCGGACTCATCGGATGTCCAGCCGCGGGCGGCGGCCAGATCGAGGGCCTCGGTGACTTTTAAGAGCGAGGCGCTGATCTTCTCCGTGTCCCGGATAGATATCTCGGGGAGAACCGGGCGGGCACCGGCTCTGAGGGCGGCCTCGGGCAGTCGGCCAGCGCGGTGGGCCTCTTCTAGTTGTTTGTCGGCCAAGGCCTGCAGGATATGACGGATGGTGCGCTGGCGACGGGTCATTTTTTTAATGGTGGGCTGGTCCATCGACTCGGCCGAGGCGCGGTTAACATCATCACCCTGGGCGAACCAATGGGAGGGTATTCCCATCCCGCCGAGAACAAGGCCGCGCATCATCTTGGCAATACCCTGGCTGCCGCTTTCCCCGCTTTTCAAATCCGGGGTGACGGCGCGCCACTCTTCTTTTTCGTTGTGAACGCGCACGCTTGAGGGCCGGGGGGCGACCCCGTTTTCATCGAGCCATTTGGCGACCCCCTCCGGGCCTGCACCCTTCAGCGTTACATCGTAGATAAAACTGTTTTGCACGCGGGCGCGCTCGGCGGCATCGAAGATGAACCGCTCGTAGATGTCGATCCAGTCGATGGCGGCAAGGAGATCGCTCGTCCCCCGCGTGGCATCGCTCGCCTTATTAATCTGGAACAAGAACGCCTCGCCGTCCCGGAAGCGCTCGCGCTCCCTTTGACCCGCCGCGCCCAAATATTCCCTCGGATCGCCACCAAGAACTGTGCGCACACGGCGCTCTTTTCGTTTTCCGCCAAGGGTGCCCTCCTCCCCCCGGATGATGACGCCGATGGGCAGCGCGCAGTTATCAGGATCGGGCACAACCTCCTCGATAAGCCTGGGGCTCACGTAGCCCAGGCGCACCCGCCCCTCATACTCAGAGATGGCGGCGGGCAGTAGCAGTTCCCCAAATATTCCAAGCTCAGAAACCAGCCGCTCGAAGCGAAGGTCCATCTGATTAACCGGATCGCTCCAAAAGGCGCGGACAGTATCGAGCGCAGCCGCATCCTCGGAGTGCCAGGCGACGCCCTCGCCCACAACATGATCCGTAACAACCTCAATAAGCCGCTGCCCCATGAGGTTGGTGAGCCAAAGCTCATACGCCAGGCGCTGCATCCGGCTATGGGTGTAGCCGGGAATATCCCGGTCGCTCCCCGATAGGCTTCGCCAGAGGCGCTCATCAGGGTCTATCAGCGCACTCGACACTTCACGCCCGGCAGCACCCTGCCGGGCAGCAGAGGGCGAACCTGATTTTTTACGCCGTGCGCGTCTGGCTGCACTCTTTGAGCGTTTCGCTTCGTTCTTCACTTGGTCATCACTCATAATCTTCTTCCTCCTCGCCCGCCGCCGAAGCCGGGGGGGCGTAAATGGGGGCCGCCAGATTGCGGATATTGCGGGGAAAGCGTTCCGCCCGCAGGGGCGGCAAGCACACCCTCGGTCTCGGCCAACGCCTCGGCGAGCCGCGCGTAGGCGCAGGCAAATCCAAAGTGGTTCTCTCCCCGCTCGTAGACATCAACCTCCTCGCCGCCAGCCCGCAGGCGGCGCGTTTTTTTCAGATTCAACAACTGGGCCTCGACTGTGGTGAGCAACACCTCCTCGATCTCATCAACGGGGCTCGGCCAATGGACGGCCTCCGGGCCCTCGCGGAACTCTTCGACCAGCATGTTCAAAAGCTCCTCACGGTTGAGGCGCACCTGCCTGCGCTCAACACCCATGAAAGCCTCCTCCTTCACCACCATCGCACCCTCCGTATGCCGCCAGATAAAGCCTCCCTCCGGCAGGAGGTCATGCACCTCCCGCGCGATAGTGGTGTGCGGGCCCCCGTCGATAACGAGGGAGCAAACATTCATCGCCTCAAATATGAGAGAGCACCTCTCGACCAGCCGATCG
>JABJAL010000111.1 GCA_018669005.1 Nitrospinaceae bacterium | reverse complement strand
TCGGCCTCGGCAAACCCTTTTTCCATCTCACCGCGCCGAACCTTCCACTCAAGAAGTAGGTTGCCACCCGGATTTGATTCGTGAATGACCGGGCTATCGGGCCCAAGCGCCTCCTCGGGATCCGTGACGGCAGGGAGATCCTCGTAGTCCACCTTGATCAGGCGGCAAGCCTCCTCGGCCGCCTCCCAGCTCTCGGCGCAAAGCGCCACGACGGGATCACCTTCATAGCGGACTCTTTTCTCGCAGAGAACTGGCTGATCGACGACATAGAGCCCGTATGCGTTTTGTGGGACATCGCGGCCCGTAAGTACACAGACGACCCCCGGCACGCGCTCGGCCCGCGAGGTGTCGATGCTAAGAATCCGCGCATGCGCCCGGCCTGCTCGCAGAACCGCCCCATAAAGAACACCCGCAGGATTGAGGTCGTCCACATAATGATTCTCCCCCGACACACCACCAGGGGCGTCGTCACGCGAAATACGCTTGCCTACAATACTCATGGAATCTGAGGTCATCCGGGTATCCTCCCAAGTTTGAAGACATTCTTTTAATTGATTGAAGTTCAATTTTTGGAGACAAGTAGCGCCAAATCGCCCTAATAAGAGTAATATATCTTATTTATAAGCATCCGCCACCTCAACCGCTGGAGTCGGCATAGTGAGCGTCGAATTGGAATTGTCCATTTTCGAGGCTCCCTCTTCACACCGTTGTGAGAGGCCCTGCCCCGTGATAGGCCTTAATGAACTGATTCCATTCCGAAAGGAGAACACCCATGCGCGCAGTTTATGTCGAAAAGCCTCATTCCTACGAAGTGTGCGACATGCCCGATCCCGAGCCTGGCCCGGACGAGGTGCTTGTTCGCGTCAAGGCGTGCAGTTTTTGCGGCTCGGACACTCATTTAATCGAGGGAAAAATGCCCGGTGTGGTCTATCCCTTGATCCCCGGACACGAATGGAGCGGTGAGGTGGTGTCGGCCGGCGAGCGTGTCGATGAGTTCGCGCCGGGCGACAGGGTCGCCACCGAGAGCCACGCGGGGTGCGGGAGGTGCGCTAACTGTGTGCGTGGCTACTACACCATCTGCGAGAATTACGGCCGTCGACCGCTTCATCGCCAGATAGGGATGACCACCAACGGTGGTTTCGCACAGTATTGCGCTGTGCCCGTAAAACTCCTGCACCGCCTGCCCGAGGGCATGCCCTACACCACAGGGACGCTGATGACGACGGCGGGAACAGCCATCGTCGGGCTTGAGCGTTGCGGGGTCGAAACGGGAGATAGGGTACTGATCTACGGTGCCGGCGCCATCGGTTTGCTGACAATGCAGTTTGCGCAATTCCTCGGTGCGGGAGAAGTCTGCATCGTCGATACCGTGGCCTCGCGTCTCGAAATCGCAAAACAACTGGGTGCCGATGTCACGGTATGCGCCGGGGTGGACGATCTCGACGTAACTCTCGCCGAGCGGGGCTGGAAGCTAGGTCCCGATCTCACAGTTGAGGCAGCAGGGGTCGGCGCACTACAGGCCGAATGTATTCGGCGGGTGCGACGGGGCGGGCGGGTGCTCCTACTCGGCATCACGGGGGGCGAGGAGCCACCGGCTCCACTGAATCGCCTTCCATTGGATCAAATCACCATCTACGGAATCAGGGGCGAGGGGGACTATTCCGTCCAACGAGCCGTTCGAGCCTACGAGAGCGGGCGAATCGACAGTAGCGCCATCAACACCCACGTCTTTACGCTTGAGGAGTTCGCCCACGGGTTCGAGGTGTTCAGCGGAAAAGCGGCGGGGGCAATTAAGGTGGTACTGGAATGTTAGTTTGAATCGAAAAAATGCGACGCCCAGAAAGCCAAGTATCCTACTCTTCCCAGGTGTCCCGCACTTTTTGGAAACCCTCGCTCTGCTCTTCAAGCACTTCGATCAGAAGGGGATCAAACTGGGTGCCCGCGCCATTGAGCATGTATTTCAGTGTTTCTTCGTGCGACCAGGCTTTTTTGTAAACACGCGGTGAAGTCAACGCGTCATAGACATCGGCGATTGCTACGATACGAGCTGAAAAGGGAATTTTCTCTCCGACAAGACCGGAGGGATATCCATTTCCATCCCAGAACTCATGGTGATGACCCGTTATGTCCACACCGAGAGATAAGAAGCTCTCGTCGCCGATGTGAGACTGGGCTTTTTTCACAGTCTCTAGGCCAATGCGCGCATGGGTCTTCATTACGGCATATTCCTCGGGCTCAAGACGCCCAGGCTTGAACAAGATGCCATCTGGGATGCCAACCTTGCCCACATCGTGAAGAAGGGTCGAGAGACAAAGATCATCCACATACTCTTTTACGAGAAAGTGAGGTCTTCTTTTCTCATCGACCATCAAGGCTTCGGCGATGATCCGGGCATACTCCTGCATACGCCGCAGATGGCCACCAATATCCCGCGCCCGGGACTCGGCGAGCTCTGCAAGTGAGTAAATCGCGGCCTCTGTCATTTCATCGAGATAGGCGGTACGCGCCGCCACCTCCACTTTCAAAGACTGATTCCATGAGTCGAGTTTCTGGTTATGCACATCGGCGAGAAGAAGAAGTTCGGCGTTCTTCTGGTTGGTCTCCTCGAGTTTTTCGTTTTGCTCGCGCGTGAGACGAAGAAGCTCCTCGTTTCGCTCCCGCAGTCGAACTTGTTCTAAACATTCTTCTACAGCAGTCATCAAATTCCGGAGATCGAATGGCTTTGTTAGTATGCGATTCACCGACCCACGATTAACAGCTTCCAAGGCCAATCGAAGATCGGTGTGACCCGTGCACAGAATTCTGGGAATAAGAGGATATTTTTCACTGGCATGGGCGAGAAAATCAATCCCACTCATTCCGGGCATCTTTTGATCAGATATGATCAGATGCGGTTGGGCTTCGGTAAGTTGCAAAACCGCCTCATCGGCACTTGATAAAGAGGAGACCTCGAATCCTTTGCGCTCAAGATAATTACCCAAGGATTCGCGCACATCTTTTTCATCGTCAACAATCATGACCGAATATCCGCACTCCTCGCCCTTCTGCTTCGTCGAATCTACCGAGGAGCTATCCACATTTATTAAAGCTTTCATCTCTTACCACCCTCTACTTAATTGATTTGCAAGCAAGTTCTAGTGCCTCATCAAATGTGACCTCTGGAAAACAGTCAAGACCTGAATTCTCAATACAATTATAGACATTCACTTCCGTGTCTTTAAGTACTTGGGCCGCATACTCGAACATCTTTAGCAGCCAAGGAAATTGCGTATTCCCTAATCGTCCTGAATCGTTATCGGTTCCAAAAAACTGATCGTCTTCATGTCGCCGCAAATCGAGCCCCAGGCAATAAATATCCTCAAACCCCATATAGGCGGCGAGTTGGAGCGCCAGATAGGAAATCGAATAACCTGAATAGACACCCATCTCAAGATCTTGACTAAAACCCTCGGCTCCCAACAATTTCAGCGGAATTCCGACGGAGCAGCCCTCGGGCGTGAATAGATTGCCAACACTACTGAACATCTCCGGCGAATCATTAACCAGTTCAATATCCATCGTGCATTGATATCGTGCATCAGGGTAAAAAAGATTCGACCGATTCAGCCCCAGAACAATATGCCCAGCAAGAGAATCTAAATTTAGATTACTCAGTGATGGGCGGGATGAAAGGATAAATATTTTTTCTCCCTTGTGAATATTCTTGAAATCCAAAATATTGGTCATCGTTTCCAAGTGCCGTTCTCCGGGGGCGAATCTTAACTTCTACCTATTCGGCCATCGTGATATACGTCCTTCACACTCATCAATCCACGGTGGTGACTTACTAGATAAAACCAAAATCGCCACTCGACTCCAAAATGAGAGATCTTTATACAAAGAACTCTCATTTCCTTTGGTAATTATAGAGCCCCCCTTACCCGCAGGGGTTATAGACTAGCTAGATCAATGTTAGGAGTTTGTTTATTAAGACTTTATTATTTTTGTTATTCAAGGAATATTTTATCGCTCACCCACCACATTCAAAGAGTGTGAAAGGTCGCCAAAAAATACAGGAGCCCGAGCCATGCAATTTCAGACAATTAAACCCCTTGAGACACTTCGAGACGTTTTAGGGGGATTTGAGGAGGAGAAAAAAAATATTTACTATTCGTTGACGAACTTGTAGCCGACCCCACGGATGGTTCGAAAAAATTCCGGGCGCACAGAATTTTCCTCAAGCTTTTTTCTCAGTTGAAAAATGTGAAAATCTACGGTTCGAGTCGTAGGAAATTGATCTTGCCCCCAAACACTCTCAAGCAACTGATCTCGCGAGAGGGCCTCTCCTTGATGCTGAACTAGATAATAAACAAGATCGAATTCCTTGGCAGTCATCTCTACAATTTCGCCAGCACGAGTAACCTCTCGGCGAATAGGAACGATCTTGATATCTCCAAATTCAAAAATCTGCGGCGGCTCTGGCGCTCCGCCTCGTCTTAAGACAGCCTTTACGCGAGCAAGCAATTCAAGTGTACTGAAAGGCTTCGTTATGTAGTCGTCCCCTCCTATCATCAAACCTTTGGCTTTATCCACATCTTGTTGGAGCGCGCTCAGAAAGATGATTCGGGTGGACGGTGATAATTTTCGCAGCCTACGGCAAACCTCAATGCCATCCATACCAGGCATACGCACATCCAGAATCACCAGGTCAGGAGGATCCGTCTTAACCGCGTCTAATGCCATTTCGCCGCTCGTAGCCGTATCCACGTCAAAGCCCTTGCTCCCGAGATAATCGATCAATCCCTCGAGAACATCGCTCTCATCATCCACAAGGAGAATTTTAGCCTCAGACATGTATGCCATTCCCTTTAAAAATATTACTCATACCGGCACTATAATTACATATACCATATTGATGCAATCGCCCCTCAAACTCCAATATCCTCCAAAGCCTCAGGCAGCCGAACGGTAAACGTGGATCCTTCTCCAGGCTGGCTTTCGACCGACACTTCCCCTTCGTGGCTCTTTACGATCCCATGCAACACGGAGAGGCCCAGCCCGGTACCCTTATCCGCTGGCTTGGTGGTAAAGAAGGGGTCGAATATCTGAGGGAGAACATCTTTGGGAATACCCATACCAGTGTCCGAAATTTGGAGCTCCCAGAAATCTTTTCCGGCGTGGTCACTTCTAGTCGAACAAATCGATAGCACTCCGCCATCAGGCATGGCGTCCCTGGCATTACTAATCAGATTGAGAAAAACCTGCTGAATTTGGCTGGAATCTCCCATAACAACGAAGGGAACATCATTCACTTCCATATCAAGTTTGATGCCAGCTGGCGCAAGCTCATGCCTAATCAGCTCAAGACTGAAGCGAAGCGCCTCGTCTGGATCGAAGGGCTCCATCGAAGGAACTTCATCTCTGGAGAAGCGGCGTAGATCGTCGCAAATGTTTCGAATGCGGCGGACGTTCCGGACAATAATATTGGCCGATTTGCTCTCAAAACTTTCTTCCTCAGCATCCTCGCCGATCATTTCAGCTCGCATTAAAATGACGCTCGCAGGATTGAGAATTTCATGGGCCGCTCCCGCAGCCAGCACACCGAGGGAGGAGAGTTTCTCGGCACGGATATTCATCTCCTGGCTTCGGCGAAGCTCATCCAGCGTCTCTTTCATTTGCGAATGGTTTGCCGCATTCCGAATGGTAATCGCGGCCATATTTGCAAAAGCATTAATAAGCTCGTATTCGCCTTTTGTGTAAATCCGCGGCTCAGTTGCCAAACAACTCAGCACACCGATAACCTCGCCTTCGCTTTTGAGAGGGACACCCAAAAAATTGCGGATGCCGTAGTCCCAGGAAGCTTTTTGCATTTTCCAATTCGGGTCCTCGGGAACGTTTTCGACAAACAGCGAGGAGCCCTTCTCGACAGTCAAGCCGACCCCACCCTCCCCGACACGGTAAAAGCGGTTGGCTGTTTCGGTGTGATATCTTCCCCGGAAAGCACGCAGGGCAAACACCTCTCCTTGACGCGTGAAAACACCCACATAGGGCACGTTCAAAAGTTGCACCGTCGATTCGAGTATGGCTTCCAGCGCTTCGTCCAAATCGAGGCTGGTACCCACTTTCTGGGTAAGTCGGTTCAGTGTCATAAGCCGCTCGACGTACTCTTCTCGCTCTTTTTCCGTTCTCTTACGCTCGGTCAGATCGCGGATAGTACCGTTAAACAGCCGTCGTTTTCCGAGCCAGATTTCGGTTACGGAAAGGTCTACCGGAATCGTTGTGCCGTCCTTGCGGAGGGCAGGAACCTCACGCGCTTGGCCTAGTATCCCAGGGATCCCAGTTTTTAAATAATTATTGATGTAGGAATCGTGCTCGTTTTGAAATGGATTGGGCATCAGCATGGAGACGTTCTGACCAACGACTTCCGCCGAGGTGTAGCCCGTAAGTTTCTGGGCAGAGGGATTGATCGAGTCCACAATCCCGCGTTCATCGATAGTGATGATGCCGTCCACCGCCGTGTCGAGAATGGTCCTCAATCGCTGTTCTCTCTCAAGCAGGGCTTCCTCGGCATGTTTTCTACCGGTCAGATCTTTATGTATCGCGGAAATCGCTATGAGATTCCCTTCCGCATCTTTCACCGGCGAAAGGGTAAGGGACACGGCTACCAAGGACCCATCTTTACGATTTCTCTGCGTTTCAGTATGGAAAGCCACCCCGCTCTCCGTGACCCGGTCTGACACCGAGCGCAACCATCTTGCACGCTGATCATCAGGAATGAGCAGATCAGAGAAGTGTTGACCAAGAGCCTCATCGTTCGAGTAGCCGAACAGTTTCTCGGAGCCCCGGTTCCAGTAGATGATATTTCCCTCGATATCCGCGACATGAATGGCATCCGCATTATCGTCCACAACACTCTCGAAAAAGATCCGGCTCCTCTGGGCCTCCTCGTGTAGCCTAGCGTTCTCAATCGCGATGACGGCCTGATCTGACAAAGAGCGGAGAATTTCCTCATCCATGCTCGAAAAAGCACCCCGCCCCGCTGTCAGACAAAAAATCACCCCAATTATTTTCATCCCTTCTCGAAGAGGAACGCCGACATACGAATAAATACCATTCTTCCGTGCCCATTCCTTCATCCGGAACTCGGGCCAATCCAAAACATCAGGGACCACAATGCTCTCGCCGGTTCTGACTACATAGCCTGCGGCGCCCTCTCCTTCCCTGAAGCGATCGAGCGATTCCCTGACCTTAACAAGCTCGCCCAGTAACACACGGGGAATAAGCTCCCCTGAAGTTTCGTCAACCAAGACAATTCCCACGCTGTTCGCCTCAAGCAATAATTCCGCCGCGTGGCCTACACTTTCAAGCACTTCGCTAAGATTGAGATTTTCCGATATCTTCCGGCTCAAATCGTTAAACGCCGCCATACGCTGGGCCCGCTCCTCCGACTGTTGAAGAAGCGATGCATTTCGAATCGCCATCCCTATATGGTCGGAAATAGCCGAGAGCAGTTTTGCCTCGTCGGTGATAAAAGCATCGACCTCCCGCCGGCTCAAGGCCATATGCGCGATACAATCACCTTCCTGAACAATCGGAATTATCAGTGCGCTACGGTAACCCGCCTCGGTCATGACCCTGGCGTTATGGGAATCCATCTCCTGGTAGTCGCGGATAATGACAGGCTGTTTCGTTTCATACATCTCCATTACCCAACTTCTCTCACCGGTTTCCCATTTCAGATTTTCAAGACCACCGCCTCCATGGGTATCGTCTCCGTACAAAAGCTGAAATCTGTCATTTTCACGATCAATGGTGGCGATTACACAACGATCGCTGGGAATCACCTTACGTATTTCCCCGACTATCGTTTGGAACAAAACATCGGGATCAAGCTCAGAACCAACAACCCGGGCAATTTCAGCCGTTGTCTCAAGCCGAGCAGCCCGTGCCTCGGATTCACGGTAAAGAGTTGCGTTTCGTATCGCTGTGCCCAAATAACTCGCGACAGACAAAAGCAACGCTTCATCTTCAGCAGAATAAGCTCCAATCTCAGTGCTCATGACCCCGAGGTGAGCGGCGCACTCCCCGTCCTGGAGAATCGGAACGACCATATTGCTTCGGAAACCGGCGGCGGCCAGTGTCTGGGAGCGAGGATCCGAACTTTCACTAATGTCGGGCACCCTGAACGGAAGATGCTCATTGTAAACCCGTTGGTAATAGCGCGTTTTCCTGACGTCGTAATTCTCGGCCCGCTCGACTTCAATATCGGACACCAACATCCAAACTCGACGCTCGAAAGTTTCCGGTCGGAATGAAGAGATGACACACCAATTGCAGGAAATCACCTTTCGAATTTGCTCGATGATAGTCTCGAACAACTCGCTAGGTTCGAGTTCAGAGCCCGCCGCCTGCGCGATATCGTTCACCGACTCTAAGCGCGCAGCCCGCGCCTCGGCCTCGCGGTAAAGAGAGGCATTTCTGATCGCAGGCCCCAGATGTGGTGCGATTGATTTGATTAATATCTCATCCCTTTCGGTAAATCCATTTTCCTCGGCCCTCGACAGCGAAAGATGCGCGATACATTCATCACCCTGAAGGATGGGAACTATCATCCCGCTCAGAAGACCCGCTTCCGTGAATTGCCGAGCCCGGAGATCGGTCCGCTCCCCGAAATCGGATACTACGAAAACACGTTTTTCCTCATATACATGTTCGTACCACCATAGGGCCTCGGTATTTCCTTCCAAAAACGCTCTATTTTTCTCGTCGGTTTCGTTATTCATATAACTGATTCGAAAAGATCCAGGGTCCACCTTTCCGACAACACAACGCTCGCAGGGAATCACCTTTTGGATTTCCCGGGCAATGGTCCTGAATACCTCATCGGGCTCAAGCGTCGAGCCCACGGCTCGCGCTATTTCACCCGACAGCTCCAGGCGCGCATTTCGCTCCTCGGATTCCTTGTAGAGGTTGGCGTTTCGAATTGCCGAGGCCAGATGGGCGGCGATGGACGCGAGTAATTCTTCATGTCCTTTGGTAAACGCACTGACGCGCGTGCTGTAGAGCGCTATATGGGCGATGCAGATATCGTCATGAACAATGGGAACAGTCAATCGGCTTCGTAAGCCAGCCTCCAGTAGTTTTTTGTGCCATGGAAAAGAATCCGACTGAATGTCTTCAGAGTTAATAGACATATGATTGCGATAGACAGTTTCCGCAAAATCCTCATCAATCAAATCGGTAGGAGTGCGCCTCCCAACTTCAATATCCGATTCCAGGTGCAAGTACGAATAATTACCGGTTTCAATATCAAATTTTGAAATCATGCACCGCTCACAGGAAATCACGTTGCGAATTTCCTGCACAACTCTCCGGAGCAACTCTTCAGGCTCTAGTTCCGAACCCACGACCCGGCAATTTCACCCGACAGCTCCAGGCGAGCATTTCGCTCCTCGGATTCCTTGTAGAGGTTGGCATTTCGAATGGCTGTGCCCAGATGCCCAGCAATCGACATAAGCAGGGACACGTCTTCGTCGCTGTATGCCCCAGCCTTGGTGGAAGCGAGGCCGATATGGGCGATGCACTTGCTGTCCTGAAGCACCGGGACCACCAGATTGCTCCGAAGTCCGGTTTTGACAAGTTGTTTCGCCCTCGGCGTGGGCACCTCCCCCAGATCGGGAATATTCATTGGCAATTGGTCGAGGTAGACCCGCTGATAATATCTTAACTTTCGAATATCCGACGCAGTAACTAGGGGCAACTCGAATTTCGACTCCGTCACCCAGTTAAATAGCCGAAATGTCTCCGGAATATACGAGCCAACAACACATCGTTCCGCAGGAATCTTTTTTTGTATTTCATGGGCAATGGTTCGAAAAAGTTCATCCGGCTCAAGCTCCGAGGCCACGACCCGAGCAATCTCACCTACGACCTCAAGGCGTGTCGCTCGCACCTCAGCTTCGCGGTAAAGCAAAGCGTTTTTAATCGCCGTGCCAAGCTGAGGGGCAAGTGTTACCAGCAATTCTTCATCGGCGGCAGAAAAAGCATCCGTTTCCTTGCTGGCCAAAACCATGAGAGAGAGTATCTTGCCTTCAATGGATACGGGGACCATCATGACACTGCGGTACCCTAATTTCAGATTGCGTTCACCGCCCTCGGAATATTCGAGAAGATTCGGAATATACAGTGGTCGTTTCGATTCATAAATTTTGTCGACTAATATCCGGCTCCTGAATTCCTTTTCCGAGGTCAAACTCGAAGATACGTCGGCACTCTCATAACAATAACGGTAGAACCTTTTCTCTATGTCGAAGCTCGCGAGCACAAACCGGTGGCACGAAACCACTTGGCGAATTTCGCCCGCAAGCGAATTAAAAAGCTCCTCGGGCTCAAGTTCGGAGCTAACGACCTGCGCGATTCTCCCTACGAGTCCAAGACGCTCCGCTCGCTCCCGGACATCCTCGTGAAGCTCTGCATTCATAAAAGCTATGGCCGCATGAGGAGCGAGTTCTTGTAAAACTTCTACGGCAGAATCGTCAAAGAAATTCACCGTATCCGCGTAGCTGATAATAACAATGGCCTGGCGATCAAGCTGAATGGGAAAGGCGATACACGAGTGAAGATTGTTGCTCTTCATCCATTCGGAGCTGAAGACACGGGGATCGTTATGTAAATCGTCGATTATTTGAGGCAAACCCGTTCTAACCGCGATTCCCGAAAAGCCAACTTTGAAATTTATTTTCTTGAAATTTGGACTCGATAATTCACCCCAAGTCGCCACCTCTTGAAATGAATCCGAATCATTGTCGTAGAGAAGTATCCGGGATTTGCCGCCACCTGTGAGCTCGGCAGCCGCGCGGGCGATGTCTAAAAGTACTTCGTCAGGATTGAGGTTTCCCGAAATCGTCCGGCTGATCCGGTTCAAAATGGCAAGCTGATCGGCGTGTTTATGGGCCTCGGAAAGAAAATGGAATTTCTCGATGGCAATCGAGACCAGACCACCTAATGCGCTGGCAACCTGGCGTTGCTGGAAATTGTATTCAGCTCTCTGCTGGTGAAACAGAACAAGGGCCCCGTACTCATTTCCATCAACATAAAGGGGTATTACACACATCGTGGCATGTTCGGCTTTGCGATGCTCCTCTTGGCTAAATACCCTAGGATCATTAGAGGGATCCTGAACAACTTCAATATCTCTACTAGAAAAAGTATCTGACAATATGACATTAGGTTTGGTGCGGGCATTCATAGCCGACAAATAGTCAGAAGGCATGTTAAAGGAAGTCAACAACTTCATGGTGTAGGCCTCGGGGGTCATGGAGACCACCTGCTCCACCAAGGACCGATCTGCCCCAAGCGCCTTACACACCTCCTCGCAGACTGACTGCAGAATATCGGGTAACTCTCTTTTATGGAGAATATTTTGTGCCGCTATGGCAATAGCGTCGTAGCCGAGAGTCTCGGCAGAGACGGCGTTTAATTTCTCTTCTGGAAGAGAAGTATTTTCCTGAGTGGGCGTGCTCATTTGATATCCAGAAAATTTGAATTAACTTAGCTCAAAAATCGTTAGTTAAAACACCTTTTAGAGCTTAGAATTTCTTTCGGTAAGAGTTGATTCCTCGCCTCGGAATACAGCCTTTCATTTTAACTTTGCCAGAGGGGGGGGCGTCAACTATTATTTCATAAAAAACAACACGTTAAAGTCAACCTCAGCGCTCAATTTACCCGGGCAGTCCCGATAACAAGTAACAATAAGCATCATGCGGTTAAAGCTCGACAATCGAGATGAGATGAGGCAAAACAAAATAGAGAAATCGTTTTTCACAAAATCGCCCCTCATACTTCAAATTCTACCGAGTTCCTAACAATTGCCTAACAATTGCCACCACTATTATTTATATTATTAATCAGTTAATTGATTTAACCCTCAGACCCACGAAGGCGAGAGTACGTGTTGGCCCTGGCAAGTGTATTGATTGTTGATGACGATGATGACTTGCGGAACTCGCTAAAAAGCCTGCTTGAGCGTGCGGGCTATGATGTATCCACCGCCGTCAATGGCAACGAGGCGGTACGCATTTTCAGATCAGAACCAACAGCGCTGATAATCACCGACATTATTATGCCCGAGAAGGAAGGGCTCGAAACGATCATCGAACTCCGTCAGGAATACCCCGAGGTAAAAATTATCGCCATATCGGGCGGCGGCCGAATCGGCGCAAAGGGCTATCTCCAACTGGCCCAGGCGTTGGGTGCCAACGCTACCCTGACAAAACCTTTTACCCGGACCGAATTACTTGAGAGTATCAAGGAGATTTCAGCCCAATAGCAACGCCCCTTACACGCAATATTCCCAATCAGCCAAACCATGACAGCACCCACTATCCCAATGAAAAAAGAGCCGGCTCTCGCCGGCTCCTTAGTGATTTCTGGTCGGGGCGAGAGGATTCGAACCTCCGGCCCCCTGCTCCCAAAGCAGGTGCGCTACCAGGCTGCGCTACGCCCCGACATATTCTCAAACAGCGGCCAGGCAGAAAACTCCCCTCCGCCGGACACCTCTTATAACCGATGCCCACCGCCCCTCCAAGCGCCTTTCGGAAGAGTGTGGCGCAAAAAATATAAACCAGGCGCCAAGGGCAACTACCATAACACCGGCGATATAGAAAACGTTCTTTTATGCTCGCAAACGACTGCCTGGGCACACAGTGTTCACGAGAAAGGAGAGAGCGATACCCTCAATTCAAAACTACCACACCCAGAGATTTGGCCCGAAAATTGATCCATAAGGATACGAATACATCCCTCTAACAGAGGGAAAGAGCAACTAGGCCGATGCCAGAGCGACCCCAGCGCGTCTATTTCTCTGATAAAAATAGAGTGCCGCAAACACCACCATGGCAACGAGTTGAACCGCTATCCTTGATCCGCCCGTAAATTCAATCACCAGCGAGGGACGGAAAGCCACCACACAAACAACAAGAAGCACCCCGCGCTCCGGCCATGTGCATTCATCGGCGAAAAAGCCCTGAAGCGCCGAGGCGAAGGCAAAAATCGCCACAAGTGAGGAGACACATACCCATACAATCTTAAATATGTCATCGATCCAGATGATTTCCCCCTTGGGGCCAACACCCGAGATCATCAATAGCTCAAGGTTAAAAATAAATACGAAAGGTAGAATCGCCGTTCTAAGATCATAGATAAAACCCTGAATCCCTGTTTTTATCGGGTCGGATTTCGCAATGGCCGAGGCCGCGAAGGCCGCAAGGCCCACCGGTGGCGTGTCGTCCGCCAAAATTCCAAAATAGAAAACGAAAAGATGCGCCGCCAGCAGCGGCACAACCAGCCCGGATTTGGCCCCGAGCGTCACGATGACCGGAGCGGTGAGCGTGGCCATGACGATATAGTTCGCCGTCGTGGGAAGCCCCATGCCCAGGAGAAGACTTGTCCCCGCCGCGAGTAGCAACATCAACACCACGTTGCCGAGCGAGATAATCTCTATTGCCTCGATAAAACGGCCACTCAGACCGGTCAGCGTCACTGTCCCAACAATAATACCGGCTGCCGCAGTGGCCACACCGATGCCCATCATGTTTCTGGCACCCGCGATGAGGCCTTGCCACAGGTCTCCGAAACTCACACCGAAGCCATGGAGCGCAGCATGCCAGAGGCGATCCTCAAATTCTTTGAAATGTTTGGAGCCGAAGAGACGCGATGGTTTCGTTTCGCCTTTCTCAAGCAACATCTCGCGCATCACCCGCACCGATTCCTCAAGCGGGCGCTGGATAACGATAATCGCCATCGTCAACATAATGGCGTTGAATGCTGATGAAATGGCTGAAAAGCGAAGGACCACCAAGGTATAGATCAGCATCAGAATTGGAATTAGGTAATGAAGCCCCCCCAGGAAAGTTTTCCAAAACGGAGGCAACTCAGAGCGGCTCATCGGGCGCAGATCGAGTTTCATCGCCTCAAGGTGAACCACGTAAAAAAGCGCAATATAGGAAAGAAATGCAGGAAGCACCGCTGCCCGAACAATGTCCAGATAGGCCAGCCCCAGAAACTCAGCCATGATAAACGCCGCAGCCCCCATGACAGGGGGCATAAGCTGGCCATTCGTCGAGGCCGCGACCTCAACCGCCCCAGCCTTGTAGTCGGGAAGCCCCACTTTTCTCATGAGCGGTATGGTAAACGTTCCCGTCGTGGCCACGTTTGCAATCGAGGATCCTGAAACCAAACCGGTTAAACCAGAGGCAACGACCGCCGCCTTCGCCGGGCCCCCACGAAACTGCCCAAGGGCCGCGAAGGCAACCTGGACAAAATAATTCGCGGCCCCCGCCTTATCCAAAAGAGAACCGAACAGAACGAAGAGAAAAACAAAACTCGTGGAAACGCCTATCGGAACGCCCCAGATACCGCTGTCGCTCAAATACATATGATCCACGACGTAATCAAGCGGGACACCTGGATGCGCCAGGAAGGGCGGCATCCAGGGACCAATGAAACAGTAGAGCAAAAACAGCATCGCCAGCACCGGAAGCGCTGGCCCAAGAGCACGACGCGCCGCCTCTAGTAGAAGGCAGACCAGAATTGACCCGACAACAACATCCCGCGTGATGGGGTCCCCTGAGCGCTCAATGATGCCCCCGTAGTCCCACGCCATATATATCGAACTCAACCCTGCCGCTACGGCAAGCACAAAGTCATACCAGGGAATAGCAAACTTGGTGGAGCGCTGCGCCAGCATAAAACCTGGGAACAACTGAATTGCGAAAGCACTCAATCGACCCTGCTTGCCATCCACCCTTTTCCCCGGGAAAGCCAGATAGACCATCGTAATGGAGAAGGTCAGATGGATACTCCTAGCGATAACGGAGTTAATGGGGAAATAGGCAATATAGAGTTGGAACAGAGACCAGACGATGGCTAGGCCAGAGATTAGCCAGGTGGTGACGTTGAGTGGCTGGCGCCCTCCCCCTTCGGCCTCGGCGGCAATCGCCTCGGCCTC
>JABJAL010000110.1 GCA_018669005.1 Nitrospinaceae bacterium | reverse complement strand
CAAGCTTTGTAGTCGGCCTCCGAATGTACGTAGAGAAAACCCTTCATCCCTGTATGGCCAGTCCCGCACAATTCAGCACAAGGAATCTCGAACTTTCCGGCCCGCGTTGCTTCAAACCACGCGGGAATCTCGCGACCGGGTACCACGTCCTGCTTCAAGCGCATCTCGGGCACAAAGAAACTATGGATAACGTCCTCGCCCGTTAGTATGAGCCGCACCACCTTGTTCACCGGCGCATGAAGATCGTTTTGGAATGTCTTGTCATCCTTGGTGCCAAATTTTCCATCCGGGCCCGGATACGTAAATATCCAGTTAAACTGCTTGGCCTTCAGGCGAACGACGAGATGAGGCGCCGGGCGCGAGAGCTTCACCTTGGCCCAGACATCCGCCCCCCTGAAGTCGATCCACAGATCGAGCGCCAGGACCACGGCGCAGGGAATCAGAATCCACATCATCTGGGACATGGTATTCCCTGGCAGATAGTCCGACCTCCTACCGGCTCTACGCCGGAAGCGGATGATGCAAAAAATGAGAATAGCCTGGGTGGCGACAAACCAGATACTCACGATGTTGTAGATAAGCGAGAAAATAGAATCGACATCGCCGCCAAAAGTCGATACGTTCTCGGGAAGCCAGGAAAGCATATTCTTCCTCACTCTTTCAGGGACCCGGGGCGCCCATCAGCCCACAGAATTTTATACGAAAAAACTATAATACAAAAATTTCGAGACACACAGAGAAAATATTTACATTAGCTCCTCGACATGAACGTTATTTTAAGACCCTATTCTCCCTAAATCAAGGAAAAAATACTCTTTTTTGCTTGATTATTCAAAAAAGGACTTTTTTAAGGAGTCGAATTTGAGATAGTTTTCTTCTTGGCATCCATGGCTTCGGCTAGGTCGGCGAGGGATCTTCCCGACATATAGTCCAGAATCTGCAACCTCAAAGGCTTCCAGGTGTCATGAAGCGGGCAAGGCGTCTCATCGGTGCACTCTGCAAGACCCACCGCACATCGCTTAAAACCTTCCTCACCATCCACGGCCGAGACAACCTCCATTAAAGAGATCTCTTGCGGGGGCCGGGCCAGGCCAAACCCACCCTTGGGGCCTTTGACCGAAACAAGTACACCCGAACGGGCCAGTTGCTGAAGGAGCTTTGCCAAAAACGGGGCAGGAAGATTTTCCGCCTCAGCGATCTCCTGTGCCCGAATCAATTCCATGTCAAGATTTAAACTAATATGCGTCAAAGCTCTAAGAGCATATTCACAAGGTCTAGAATAAAGCATATTTGATTCCTCCTCATAATCGATGGACGAGTCTTATTTATTTCTTTTTGTCATGTTTTGTCAACCTAAAAGAACCCATTCAATCATAAATCACTCAAAACTAAGACATTGAACACGAACATTGCTTTTATAATCAATATTTTAAATGGACGAAACGAATCATGAGAAGCAGATGAACCACCTGCTGTACCCAATAATTCAGATGTGAAATTCCATTTTATCCTAAAAAAAGGTAGTTTTCGTTAGACAAGAGATATTGTTCGATAGCGGACTGCCGATAGTCATTGGGCGGCTTTTTCATTGGATAAATCGCCCACTGGCAGCAATTCGAATTAACTGAAAAAAATTATGCGTAATAAAAATCGAGAACTCGTCCTTTTCATCGTGGACCGCAAAGACTGGGCCCTCGGAACAATGGCGAGTGAAATGGCAGAGTCGCTCGCGGACGGTTGCGAGTCGGCCATTGTTTCCGAGCATGAAATTTCAACTAACCCCTATCGCGCCTGGCGTCTTTCCCGCCAAGCCAAGGTCGTACATTTTCTGGGCCAATATATCGCGATGGGATATTGCTGGTTGGGAATAGGGAGGCGCTGCCTCGTAACCTTGGCCCATATCGAAGACAGCCATGTGGGCTTCATTAAGCGGCTCATCGCCATGGGATTCCGAAGATTCGTCGCCATGTCGGAGAAGACCGCACAGGCCGCTCGCTCTGTCGGCATTAAAGTCGAGCACGTCTGGCGCCCTGGTGTTCCCACTCCCACGATAGCCACTCGTCCCGAATTCGAAAATGGAGAGCCATCACAAATCCCCACCGCCGTTATAGGATTCAGCGGCAACATGGCCCTCGTCAGCCAGCATCGCAAAGGCCTGGACCTCCTTGAATCCATTGTCACAAAAGTATCCCGCCTGGCGGCCATCAAACTTCAACTGTGCGGTGAAGGCGGCACCCCTTTATTTGAAAAACTAAAGAGCAGCGGCGTCTCCGCCAGCCTGGTCACTCCGGAAAACAGAAAAGAGGTTCTGGATTTTTTTAAGACAATTGATATTTACCTTTGCACATCTCGCTTAGAAGGTGGCCCCTTGCCCGTCATCGAAGCCATGGCCGCAGGATGTGCTGTCATTTCCACACCGGTTGGTTTTGTCCCCGAAATTATAATCTCTGGTAACAATGGAATTTTGTGCGAAATAGATTCAAGCGATGATTTCGAGTCCGCCTTGATGGACCTTGTTCAAAATCCCCGAAAGCGAATCGAAATGGGGAAGCGAGCAAGCGAGGATATCAAACACAATTGGTCTTGGGGGCATGACCGCGACAGAATTATTGCCGCCCGTGATGCCGTTGCGCAGGATCCGCCTATTTCCATTGGACTCCCCATCCTTAGAGCCTTTCTGTCCTGCCTCGCCAGAAAAATCCTCGCCAAACGATAACAATACCTATTCAAAAAAGATCATTGCTCTTTAATAAATAGGAACATCCCCCGAAAACTGAAATTCTTCAAACAAAGCAAATCAAATTCTTACAATCCAAAAAACTGCAAATAATTGGCTCAAGTAATTGAAACAAAATAAGATTTAGCCACTCCCCATTGGACAAATTATTTAAGCAACATTATCCCATTCTGGTTCTAAGATATTGCTATTATCTTCAAGTTATAGTTTTCAAGTAGTTGTGGAATTTACCGATAAATAGGTTAAAGTTCCCTCAATAAAGTATTGATCTTTTTTTCAGTATGTTTTATTTTCAGAATATTCGGCGAACCATGACTACTACAGCTGTTCCAATTCTGGAGGATTGGATGCTCAGCTCGCCCAAGACATTCAATGAAAGTTTTTCTGGATCTGAGCAGGAAAGCCGTCCGATTCAGGGACGCGTACTCGTCGCCGAGGATAATCCTTCAAACCAACTGGTAGCGACATATATGCTTGAGCACATCGGCTATCAGGCCGACGTGGTGAACAATGGCATCGAGGCCATCGAGGCCCTGAAAAGGGAAAAATACGACATCATTTTGATGGATTGCCAGATGCCGGAAATGGACGGATTTGAGGCAACAAGAATTATCAGAGAATCAGAGGTTGGCAGCCTGCACCATATATCCATCATTGCCATGACCGCGTTCGCGCTCAAAGGAGATCGAGATAAGTGCCTGAAAATTGGAATGAACGACTACATTTCCAAACCAGTGACGATCGACGTATTGAAGTCGAAAATCGAGGCGGTACTATCGAAAGACAAAGACGACGACGCTGACGAGAACGCAAGCCCTCAAATTCCCGGCGAGGAGCCCTCAATTGCCCCCAAGGTAATCGCCGAGCTTCTCAAACTAGAGGCCGATGGCGCACATAATGTCATCGATGAATTAACAGCTATATTCCTCACAGACTCGCCCTTGCGCTTGGAGTCTATAAAGAACGCTATTAATGAGGGTAACGCCGATGAGCTTAAACACAGTGCCCACGCCCTGAAGGGAAGTTGTACCGTAATAGGCGCGATGAAGATGAAAGAAATTTGTTTTGAGCTTGAGAAGTTAGGCTCTACATCCTCTCTTCATAATCTGAGCGACACTCTTTCGCGTCTTGAAACCGAGTTCCTACTTGTACAGCGTGAACTAACCGAGAAAACCTGGAAAAAGTAAGACTTTCACCTCACCACCCAACCAGTACAAACCACAATCTTCGCCGACATCCGAAATGTTGAAACTAACAAGCCTCAGCCCCTGTCCAATGGTGGCCGGGCTCCCGGACGCCGTGATAGGCTCGCCCAATGAAACGCAAACCGTCATATGAAAAACTAGACAAATTCGTAGTAGTTCTCGTTCAACCCAAGGGCGGCGGAAACGTGGGGGCCATTGCTCGGGCAATGAGCCACTTCGGCCTCTCCACCCTCCGCCTCGTCTCCCCACACTGCGACCCAAAGAGCGTCGAGGCGCGCTCGATGGCCATGAGCGCCCAGCCTCTTCTTGCCCGTGCCGAGCACTTCGCAACCCTGCGAGAGGCACTGGATGACTGTGAATGGGCGGTGGCCACGTCCCGGCGTCTCGGGCGCAACAGAAGACCCACCATGACTCCGAGAGAGGGTGCTGCGGCACTCTTGGAACGAGCAAAGGGGGAAAGGGTCGCCCTCGTATTCGGGCGCGAGGATAAGGGCCTCAGGACGGACGAGGTTGACCTGTGCCAGGAGCGCCTGATGATCCCCACTCTCTCAGAGTCTGAGTCGCTCAATCTCTCGCAGGCAGCGCTCCTAATCTTCTGGGAGCTGTTTTCCGAAAAACAGGCCGCCACCGAGCACCCCGAGAGCGCCAGCATCTCCCACGAAAGCGACAGGCTCGCCCCCCGCGATTTAATTGAGGGCATGGTTGATCATTTGGTCGCCACCCTTGAGTTGATCGGTTTTGTTCCCCACCACAACCCCGAGCGTGTTGCCCGCTCTTTTCGCCAGCTCATTGACCGGATTAAACCGAGCCTCCGCGAGGTGCGCATGATGCGCGGTGTGATGCGCCAGATCGCTTGGAAAACACTGCACAGAGATCCCGCGCCCAGCGAGGACGCCCCGGGTGAGGATGGGACGAGCGGCGAACTTATCGAGGAGTCTCCCTCACTTGCCGCCAAGCGGCGTGCGCGGCTCATACGGAACGCCTGAGCAAGTATCCAAAATCTATACTTGAAAAAATAATTCAGCCTATGAACCTCAAAGATTTCGACTACAACTTGCCCCCCGATGCCATCGCCAGGTACCCGGCAGAGCGACGAGAGGATTCGCGCCTGCTTGCCCTGCCCCTTGCGGGCGGGCCCCTGCGCCACCTGGGAATCAGCGATTTGCCTAGCGAGCTTCGCGCTGGCGATTTGTTGGTGCTCAACGATACGCGTGTCGTTCCCTGGCGGCTCTTTGGCCGCCGCGCCTCGGTGGGAGGGACCCCGGGCGGCAAGGTTGAGATGCTGCTTGTGCGGAAGGAGGGAGAGGGCATTTACCGAGCCATGGTCTCGGCCAATCGTTCTCTTCCCGGGGGCGAGCGGATACTTCTCGAAGGCGGCCGTGAAGCGACGCTAGGCCCCCCGGGCATAGAGCGGACGATCAAATTTTCAGATCCTGACACCTTGGCCGACTGGATAGAGCGCGAAGGCGAGCTTCCGATTCCCCCTTATTTAAACCGACGGGCGGAGCCGCTTGACCGTGAGCGCTACCAAACCCTCTTCGCCCGCGCCCCCGGCGCCATCGCTGCACCCACGGCCGGGCTCCACTTTGGCGAGCGGCTCATCGAGGCGCTAAAGGTTGAAGGCATCGGCATGGCTTTCGTTACGCTTCATGTCGGCCCCGGAACTTTTCGTCCCGTGAAAACCGATAACATTGAAAACCATGAAATGGATTCAGAATCATACATACTTCCCGAGGAGACGGTGAAGCGAATCGAGGAGACTAAAAAAAATGGCGGCAGAGTTATCGCTGTAGGCACAACAGTTGTCAGGGTGCTCGAAACGGCGGCAGAGAACACCTCACCACTCCGGGCGATGGCCGGGGAAACGCGTCTGTTCATTCGTCCCGGCCACACTTTTCGAGTGATTGATGGGCTTCTGACCAACTTCCACCTTCCGCGATCAACCTTGCTCATGTTGGTTGCCGCTTTGGCTGGACGTAATCGTATACTTGAGGCCTACGAGGAGGCTTGCGATAAAAACTATCGCTTCTACAGCTATGGAGACGCGATGCTGTTAATATAGGCAAGCGCAGTGAAGAGCGGCCCAAGAAAGCGAAAAACACTTTAAATTATTGATTTTACTTCGGATATGAATCCACAAAGGATTTGACTACACGGATTGAATATTGAGATATAAAGTCTAGAGGGGGCTCGAGGATTTAGAAGAAACGCACCGGCGCGCCGTTCATCGCCTCCTTGAAATGCTTGCCGGATTTAAACCGCACTACTTTGCGGGCGCTGATGGGAGCTTCCTCGCCCGTCTTGGGGTTGCGCCCGATGCGGGCATTTTTTGAACGAACCTGGAACGAGCCAAAGCGTCTCAAAATAACTGATTCACCTAGTTGGAGAGTTTCCTTGATTGTCGCGATGATGGTTTCAACAGCCTCCTCAGCCTTTACTTTACTGAGACCGGTGTCTTCTGCAACGAGATTTATAATATCTATTTTGGTCAATGCTCCACCCTCATTCCAAAATCATTCACAAACCATTAAACATAAACTTAGGAGTACACACCACATCCATTTATCAGATTTAGGACCTAAGCTGTTGAACAAATAAACATTAGCACTCTCGTAATTGAAGAGCAACCCTGTAAAACAATGATTTTCAAGGTTTTTTTTATCATCTGGAGGTAACCATCGTCCCCATGAAAATCGCCCTGCCCCAACGAATACGCGGGATTAAGCCTTTTTTGGTCATGGATATCCTTGAAAGAGCGCGCCAACTTCAGGCCGAGGGTCGGGATATCATTCACCTTGAGGTTGGCGAGCCCGATTTCGATACCCCTGAGGTCATAGTTGAGGCGGCGAGAAAAGCTCTCTCCCGGGGCGAGACACACTACACCACCGCCCTGGGTATCCCCGAGCTTCGAGAAGCCATCGCCGATCATTACAATCACCACTACCAGCTTTCTATTTCACCCTCGCGCGTCGTCGTAACAAACGGCTCAAGCCCGGCCATGCTCATGCTGTTCTCAATCCTTCTTGAGCAGGACGATGAGGTGATTCTTTCTGACCCCCACTACGCCTGCTACCAAAGTTTTATTCTCTCGGCAGGCGCCGTGCCCGTCCTCACCCCCGCTGGCGCCAAGGAGGATTTTGTCCTTCAGCCCAACTCCGTTCAAGAGCGGATTACGCCGCGGACCAAAAGCATCCTGATCAACTCGCCCTCGAACCCGATGGGCATCAGACTCAAAAAACAGGAGATTCAAGCCCTCTCAGAGCTTGGCCCCCCTCTTGTCTCCGATGAGATTTACCACGGTCTAAGCTACGGGGAGCGCGACTATTCGGCCCTGGAGTTTTCGGATAATGCCTTTATTATCAATGGGTTTTCAAAATATTTCGCCATGACTGGCTGGCGACTCGGCTATATCATCGCCCCTGATCGATATATTCGCCCACTAGAAATCCTTCAGCAGAATTACTTCATTTCGCCCAACTCCTTCGTACAATGGGCAGGGGTCACCGCCCTGCGCGAGGCCATTCCCGCCGCCGAGAAAATGCGTGAGACCTATGCCAGGCGGCGCGATGTTATGGTAAAGGGACTCAAGGAAATTGGCTTGCCCGTCCAGCGGGAGCCAGACGGGGCGTTCTATGCTTTCACGGACGCCCACCGATTTGGCGACAACTCACTTTCTCTGGCCGGGGAGATACTAGAGGCAACCGGGGTGGCTGTAGCGCCAGGCGCTGATTTTGGCCCAGGCGGAGAGGGCTACCTTCGTTTCTCCTACTGCAATTCAGAAGAAAACATAAAAAAAGCCATAGAGCGGGTGGGGAGATTTCTCTCAACCAGATAAAAAAATCCCTCTCCCCGGAACCACCGGGAAGAGGGGGGAAAACAATTTCAGCAGGCCAGGTTATTCTCCGTCTTCGAATTCGGATTCGCCGTATTCAGGCTCCATATCCCCGAGATCCGCCAGGGAGCTGGTCGCCCGCCACTCAAGCTTATCATCGAGAATTTCCTGGAAAACAATTTCCTCGTACGTGTCCAAACCGTTTGAATCCACCAAGGGTTCTGCCCCCTTCTTCAACTGGGCCACCCGCCGGGCAAGAACAACTGTGAACAGAAAACGGTTTGCAACTTTATCCATCGCCGCTTCAAACTGCTGATCATACATCAGGCTTGAGACCATGTTTCCTCCAAAAAGACCTGAACCGTGGTGACGGATATGTTCAAATAGTCACCTGCTGGCCAGTCCTTCCAATTTCAAATCCATCACAAAACCAGGGATGGGTTATGGACGAATTTTCACTAATTTTCAACCACGGGAGAAAAAACCTTATTATCCGATACCCACATGTTGAACGTACATCATCCGAAGCTCAGAGAGAACCTGGGTGAGAATTCTATCTTCTTCCTCCGAAAGGTTTCCCGTCATCTTCTCTTTAACCATGGAAATCAGGTCAACAAACAGCTTCGCACTCTTTGGGTCCGCCCCTCCGGATTTCTCTCCGGTCTGGGGATTAATACCCATGGCTGCAATCGCATTGGTCTGAAGAATTGCGAGAAGCGTTTCAAACTCCCGCGACGGGGCCTCCTCGGGAGCCTCAGCCCCCTCCTCGGACGAGACGGGCTCACCTTCAGGAGCCGCTGAAGGGGGATTCTCCTCGGAAACAGGAGCAACTCCGGGGTCTCCGGGCGCCGCTTGTGAGGGCTGCGCCTGCGGGGCTGGCACCTCCTCGGGCCCTGGATCGGGAGCTATTTCAGGCGCCGATTCGGTTTCCTCCTCGTCCTCGTAGCCCCTGACGGCAAAACGCCTATCAGAAACCTTAAATTCTTCGGCCTGCTGCTCTAACTCATTTTCATCAACCATGTCTTGTCCTCAAATTCTGCTAAGTGTTTTGCAAAAATTCATGCCTCTTCTCCACCCCTCACAGGGTGCGTGCCAATCCTAATGCTTCACGGGCCGGGACGCCACACCGCACTCCGTCAGACCTGGCTGGCCCAATGCGGCCTACCCGGCAGGTAATAATTTTCCGCCAAAACGTTTAAAAAAGCGGCGTACCCCCTCGGCAAGACTCTGTATATACCCGGAAAATCCCATCTTTTCGGTTCCCGATTTGTGGGTGCCGCCTACTTCAAGCGAGGCAAGCTCCTTGAAGAGCTTTTCCGCCTTGGAGGAGAGCTTAGTGGGTGTGCGCACAAGAATTTGGACGACATGATCGCCCTTCGCTTTTCGGCCCGGCACAGGAAATCCCTCGCCGCGAAGACGAAGCAAATCGCCCGGTTGAACCCCCCGAGGCACCTTGAGTTTTGATTCCCCGTAGAGGGTCTTCACATCCACTTCGGCGCCTAGCGCCGCCTGGGAGAAAGTCACATGTAGCTGGGTGATAACCTCACTCCCCTCCCGGTGGAAATACTCGTGGGGCAACAGCGACGCCACGACAAATAAATCACCGGCCGGACCTCCTTTCAAGCCGCCCTCGCCCTCATCTCTGAGCCTGAGCCTTCCACCCTCGTCGATGCCCGCCGGAATCTTGAGCTTTACTTTTCTATTTTCGTTGCGCCTTCCCTGTCCCTGACATTCGACGCAATGCTCGGCGATCTCAGAGCCCGAGCCGCCGCAGGTCGTGCAAGTGGTCGAATAGGTGATGAAGCTCTGGCGAAACGCAACTTGTCCACTGCCCTTGCACGAGGCGCACTGGCGAATCGAGTCGGCGGACTTTGCACCCGAGCCGCCACAATAGGCACACTCGGCGGTGCGCTCGAACTCCAATTCGCGCTCGACACCGACAGCCGCCTCCTCGAGGGTCAACTCCAATTGATAAGCCATATCGCGACCGCGCTGAGGGCTGTCTCTTCGGCTCCGCCGCCCCTCGCCTCCACCACCACTGAAAAAGTCCCCGAAGATGTCACCGAATGATGAAACAATATCATCAAAATTCGAGAATCCCTGGGCACCCATGCCATTTAGACCTTCGTGGCCGAAACGATCATACTTCGAGCGCTTATCAGCATCGCTCAAAACTTGATAGGCCTCGGACGCTTCCTTGAACTGCTCCTCAGCATCTGGATCATCCGGATTCCTATCAGGATGAAACTTCATCGCCAGATTGCGATAGGATTTTTTGATATCGGCATCGCCCGCTTCGCGGGAGATACCCAGAACTTCATAGTAATCGCGCTTGCCGTTTACGTTCATTCAGGTTCCCTGGAGTTGATTATTAAAAACCCTGCGCCACACAAAAGAGCATCTAAAACCGGAGACGACTTGCCCCCGGCGTTTTACGATGAAGAGGGGTATTTCCCAACAGCGACAGTGCTCGGGCGAATCACTTCATCACCAAGAACATAACCCCGCGCCAGCTCCTCGACGACAAAGCCATCGAATTTCTTGTCGTCCACCTCAACTGTGCGCACCGCCTCGTGCCGCTCGGGATCGAATTTTTCTCCCTTGGCGACGAACGGTTTAACGCCTAGCGAGGCGAGTTCTTGAAAAAAACGACCCTGTATCATCTGAACACCCTGCACAAGGGACTCAAGCACCTCCTTGCTCTTGGTGGGGTCATTGCGAGAGCCAGCGGCTGCAGTCGTCGCACGACTCAAATCATCGGCGATGCCAAGAAATGCAGAAACGGCATCCTTCCGAGATTGAAGGGTACGTCGCTCAAGCTCTCGCTCTTGGCGAGCCCGGAACTCGGCCGACTCTTTGTCGATTCGTTCGATATGCTCTTTAAGTTTTTCCTCGGCAATTACGACTTTTTGCTCAAGCTCCTCGACAAAGGTGGGTTTGCGGACAGGCTCCTCGACAACCACCTCACCATCGTCCTCTGATGAATTGCTTTTGTCGGCAACGTCATGAACTCGCCGCCGATCAACTACCTTGGGGCCTTCTTGTTCGCCCTCCTCATTACCAGCGACAGCGTTTTTGGATAATTCTTCCTCGTTCGGCGAGGAACTGATTTCGACACGGTCCATGAAGCATTCTCTCCTAGAAAAGTTTCTACCGCATATCCAACAATCTTTGAATCCGCTCCGCCATCGGGGGATGGGTACTAAACAGGCTAGAGAGCCCGCCCGCCGAGAAGGGATTGGCTATATACATGTGCGCCGTTGCTTCGGTGGCGCAGTGAAGATGCTCGTGGTGTGCTGCCTCATCGAGCCGCCCAAGGGCGTTAGCCAGCCCGACCGGGTTGCCCGAAATTTGTGCGCCAGTGGCATCGGCTATGTATTCTCGCGAACGACTCACAGCCATCTGAAGGAGCATGGCGGCCACGGGTGCGACAATCGCTGCGAGGAAAATGCCCAGCAGACCGCCTCCCCCTTCTTCATCATTGCGCCGACCGCCGCCAAAGAAGGCCGCGAATTGAGCTATCTGGGCTATATACATGACAGCGCCCGCCAGTGTCGCAGCGATGGTGCTGATGAGAATGTCGCGATTGAGTATGTGGGCCAGCTCGTGTGCGGCAACGCCCTCTAGCTCCTCTCGATCAAGCGTTTCAAGGATACCCTCGGTGAAGGCGACCGCCGCATTCTCGGGATTGCGCCCGGTGGCAAATGCATTGGGCGCCCGCTCAGGCACCACATAGACCCGGGGCATGGGAAGCTGAGCCCGCCGGGCGAGATCGCCCACCATGCCGTATAGTTCGGGCGCATGCCCGGGCAAGACCTCTTGCGCCCCGGTGGACCAGAGCACCATCTTGTCCGAGTACCAGTAGCTGTAGCCATTCATCGCCACCGCGATGAGGAGCGCTATGATGAGCCCGCCACGCCCGCCGACCAAATTTCCGACCCATAGGATCAGCGCCGTCAGCAACCCGAGAAGAGCAAAACTCTTGATCGAATTCGTACTCACGATACTCTCCACTACAAAACAACCCGGCGGCGACCAGATATCATTCCAGGTGTGCGGCAACCTGATAGTACGACAGGCGTCAAATTTCCGAGCGAAACAACTAGCTCGTTTGCCGCTTAACGCGAATCAACTTGGCTGCGCGCAGCGGAATCATCGCTCCCCGCTCGGGACCAACCCCGCGCAACTGCTCGCGAAGATCCTCCATGGCATCGGAGCTGAAAACGTCCTCCAACTCACTCAACCGCTCGACCGCCTGCACCAGCTTTGAGCGAAGGTCGAGGATCACCGCGACGCCGGCGAGGTTCACCCCCATCTCCCGCGTGAGGGTGAGTATTATTTCGAGCTGCTCGAGATCACCTTCTGAGTACAGACGGGTTTTCCCCTCGCTTCTGCCCGGCTCCAAAAGCCCCTCGCGCTCATACATGCGGAGCGTCTGGGGATGGACCTCGAACATCTCGGCCACGGCGCTTATCGTGTACCTTCCATCTTTCCTCTGTGCCCGGCTCGCCACCATCGCCTCCTAAAGACTCACGCCCGTCATCTCGGCGCGGGGGCTTGAGGGATTCTTCCGCTCGAACTCGCGAATCAATTCCTTGCTCTCCTCGTCAAGATGTTTGGGAATCTGCACACGGGCCGTCACATAGAGATCGCCCTTGCCACTGCCCTTAAGATGAGGGGCGCCCTTGCCGCTGAGGCGGAACGTCTGCCCGCTCTGGGTGCAGGGCGGGATCGTCATCTTCGTTGTTCCCTCGTAGGTATGAATTTCAATTCGCGTGCCCAAAAGCGCCTCGGAAATAGAGACGGGCAAATCGAGATGCAGATTGTCGCCCTTTCGCTCTAAAAATTCATGGGGCCGCACCCGCGTGATGATGAACAAATCACCGCCGGGCCCACCGTTGGGCGAGGGCTCGCCTTTTTTGGCAAGCCTGATTTTCGAGCCATTCGAGACGCCGGGCGGCACCTTCACCTGAATGCGCTCGGTTCCCCGGTGCATGGCGCCGTTTAGAACCTCCACCTTGGGCACCGTGATGGTCGAGTTCATCCCGCGCAACGAATCGTCGAACCCAATCTCCATCGTGTAGTTAACATCGTTTCCTTTTTGGGGCCCCTGCGGTCGGGGCGAGCCCCAGAATCCACCGCCGCCACCACGACCAGCGCCGCCGAACATGCCGCCGAAGACATCCCCGACACCAAACTCCCGGAGAATATCCTCGACATTCTGCGGCGCGCCCCTTGCACCCCACGGGCTTCCGCCCGCAAACGCGTTATGGCCCATGGCGTCATATTTACGGCGCTTCTCCGGGTCCGAAAGGACTGCGTAGGCCTCGCTAATCTCCTTGAAGCGCTCCTCGGCCTTATTATCACCCGGATTCACGTCCGGGTGATATTTTCGGGCAAGCTTTTTAAAAACGCGCTTTATCTCATCGTCAGAGGCGTTCTGCTGGACGCCGAAAACCTCGTAATAATCCTGCTTAGCCATACGCCTTCACTCCCGGGGGCAAGCTGCTCAGCTCTTATCCTTGTCCACTTCCTCGAACTCTGCGTCCACGACATCTCCCTGCTCGGAGGCATCGCCCCCTGCTGCGCCGTCTCCGTTCTCTGTGGGCGCCCCTTCCTCGCCAGCCTGCTCGGCTGCCTGTTGATACATCACTTCGGCCAGTTTATGCGAGGCGGCCTCCAGTTTGGCGCTGGCCTCCTCGATTTCCTCTTTCGTTGCCTCAACGTTCTCAAGAACGGCCTTCACACCAGCGATGGCCTCCTCAATCGAGGTTTTGTCCTCTTCTGAAATTTTATCCTCATTCTCCTTGAGCATCTTCTCGGTGCTGTAGGCCATGGAGTCGGCCTGGTTGCGCGCCTCGATGATCTCGCGATTCTTCTTATCCTCATCGGCGTGCTCCTCGGCATCGCTCACCATGCCCCGGATCTCATCATCACCAAGACCGCTAGAGCTGGTAATTGTGATCGACTGCTCCTTGCCGGTGCCCTGGTCCTTGGCCGACACGCTTACGATGCCATTGGCGTCGATGTCGAAGGTTACTTCGATTTGCGGTGTGCCGCGCTGGGCGGGCGGAATATCGGTGAGATGGAATTTGCCGAGGGTTCTGTTGTCGCGTGCCATCTCGCGCTCGCCCTGGAGCACATGCACCTCAACTGAGGGCTGGTTGTCGGCAGCCGTTGAGAAGGTCTCGCTCTTGCGAACCGGAATCGTCGTATTGCGCTCGATGAGCTTCGTCGCAACGCCGCCAAGTGTTTCGATGCCCAGCGAAAGGGGGGTAACGTCAAGCAGAAGGACGTCCTTCACGTCTCCCGCAAGAATACCGCCCTGGACTGCCGCACCGATGGCGACAACCTCGTCCGGGTTCACACCCTTGTGAGGCTCTTTACCAAAGAACTTATTGACCGTTTCCTGAACGAGCGGCATACGGGTCGAGCCGCCAACCAACACCACTTCGTCAATTGCGCTGGGCTCAACACCAGCATCATCAATCGCCCGGCGGCAGGGGCCGAGCGTCCTCTCCACCAGTTCACCAGCCAACTGCTCAAGCTTCGAGCGAGAGAGTTTGATGTTCAGATGCTTGGGCCCGGAGGCGTCCGCCGTGATGAACGGCAGATTAATATCTGTCTCGCTTGAGCTCGATAGTTCGATTTTGGCTTTTTCGGCCTCCTCGCGGAGCCGCTGGAGCGCCATCGGGTCATTTGAGAGATCGAGCCCCTGATCTTTCTTGAATTCCTCAAGCATCCACTCCATGACAAGTTGATCGATGTTGTCGCCGCCCAGATGCGTGTCGCCGTTCGTCGATTTCACCTCAACCACGTTGTCACCAACCTCAAGAACAGAAACGTCAAACGTTCCGCCACCAAAGTCGTAGACGGCGATGAGCTGATCTTTTTTCTTATCTAGCCCATAGGCCAGGGCTGCCGCCGTCGGCTCGTTGATGATTCGCAGGACATTGAGGCCAGCAACCTGTCCGGCATCTTTTGTTGCCTGCCGCTGGCTGTCATTGAAATAAGCGGGCACGGTGACAACCGCATCCTCGACCTTGCTTCCAAGATAATCCTCGGCCGCCTGTTTGAGTTTTTGAAGCACCATCGCCGAAATAGCGGGCGGCGAATGCTCCTCGCCCTCGCTTTTAATCCGCACATCGCCGGTGGATGATTTTATGACCTCGTACGGCACCATCTTCACTTCCTCGGGCACCTCGTCATAGCGACGGCCCATGAAGCGCTTGTTCGAGAAAATCGTGTTCGTCGGATTCGTCACTGCCTGGCGCTTGGCCACAAGGCCGACGAGACGATCTTTATCGCTTGTGAAGGCCACGACGCTCGGGGTCGTTCGGTTGCCCTCCTGGTTGGGAATTACAGTCGGCTGCCCGCCTTCCATGATTGCCACGACAGAGTTCGTCGTTCCTAAATCGATTCCTATCACTTTTCCAGCCATTTTCAGTCTCGCTCCTATTGGTGTGGTTCAGTTAATTTCTAATGTTTTTATTCGAAACTTAAAAGTTGAATTTCATTTCCAAGAAAACGAACAATCCTAGTAAAGAGCATTTTTCTTGGCCCTATGTTAAGAACTCACCGTTTCGGCCTCCTCAACTACAGAAAAAATTAATTCTTCATCGCCAGCCCTGTAATCGGCCGCGACGGTGTCGCCCGGGTGGCATTCGCCGCCCAGAAGTTTCTTGCTGACCGGATTGAGGACATGCGTTTGTATCGCCCGCTTGAGGGGCCGCGCACCATAAACGGGCTCCCAGCCGCGCTCGGCGAGAAAGTTTTTGGCCGCCTCGGTCAGCTCAAGCGAGATTCGCTGCCCGGCAATGCGATCTTTAAGCCGCAAAAGCTGAATATCAACGATCTTCCGAATGTTTCCCTTGTCCAAGGACTCAAAGGGTATCACCTCGTCGATGCGGTTCAGGAATTCAGGCCGGAACACATGGCGAAGCGCCGAGAGGGCGGATTTCGAATCTTTCGTCTCGGGCTCATCTGCGGGGAGAAAACCCATCCGCGACTCGGAGAGCTCCTCGGTGCCAACGTTGCTCGTCATGATGACCACCGTATTTCTGAAATCAACTGTTCGCCCCTGGCCGTCGGTAAGGCGACCGTCGTCAAGAACCTGGAGCAAAAGATTGAACACCTCGGGGTGGGCCTTTTCGATTTCATCGAACAGGAGCACCGAGTAGGGATGCCGCCTGACCTGCTCGGTCAGGTGCCCTCCTTCGTCGTAGCCAATGTATCCCGGAGGTGCGCCGATCATCCGCGCCACCGAATGTTTTTCCATGTACTCGCTCATATCGACGCGAATCATGGCCGCCTCATCATCAAAGAGAAATTCCGCCAGCGCCCGGGCAAGCTCGGTTTTGCCCACGCCGGTGGGGCCCAGGAAGATGAATGAGCCAATGGGCCTATCGGGCTCTGTAATTCCCGCCCTTGCTCGACGAACGGCCTCCGAGACAGCCTCGACGGCGCGAGATTGACCAATGACCCTATCGTGAAGCCGCTCTTCCATGTGGAGAAGTTTTTCCCGCTCGCCCTCAAGAAGGCGCGTCACGGGTATGCCGGTCCACCTGCTCACCACGAGGGCAATGTCATCCTCGCCCACTTCTTCTTTGAGCATTCGGTTCTCACCCTGCAGCGCAAGAAGGCCGTTGGCTTCCTCGATTTCCTTTTCGACGGAAATAATTTCGCCGTAGCGAATCTCGGCCGCCCGGCCCAGGTCGCCCTCGCGCTCGGCGCGCTCGGCCTCGGCCTTGAGCGCCTCGAATCGGCCCTTGAATTCACGGATGCGGCCGATAATTTTTTTCTCGTCCGCCCAGCGGGAGCGCAGGCCGCCGGTCTCGTTCTTCAGATCGGCAATTTGCTTTCGAATGTTTTCCAGGCGCTCGACGCTCTGATCGTCTTCTTCTTTTTCAAGCGCGCGCTCTTCAATCTGGGCGCGAAGAAGGGCGCGCTCCTGGCGATCAATCTCCTCGGGCAGGCTGTCAATCTCCATCCGAAGGGCGCTCGCCGACTCGTCGATAAGATCAATGGCCTTGTCGGGCAACTGGCGGTCGCTGATGTAGCGATGCGAAAGCGTGGCCGCCGACATAATGGCACTGTCAAGAATGCGGACACCGTGATGGACCTCGTAGCGCTCTTTAAGGCCCCGAAGTATCGAAACGGTGTCCTCGACACTCGGCTCGCCGACCAGGATGGGCTGGAAGCGGCGCTCCAAAGCGGCATCTTTTTCGATGTGCTTGTGGTATTCATCGAGGGTGGTTGCGCCGACACAATGCAGCTCGCCCCGCGCGAGGGCGGGCTTGAGCAGGTTCGAGGCATCGACGGCGCCCTCTGCGGCACCGGCACCTACGACAGTATGCAGCTCGTCGATGAAAAGTATGATCTCTCCCCCGGAGTCAGTAACTTCCTTGAGCACCGCCTTGAGGCGATCTTCGAACTCGCCCCGATATTTTGAGCCTGCGATGAGGGAGCCGATGTCGAGCGAGACGAGGCGTTTGTCTTTCAAGCCCTCGGGCACATCTCCATTCACGATGCGAAGCGCCAGACCCTCGGCGATGGCGGTTTTGCCGACACCGGGCTCGCCGATGAGGACGGGGTTGTTTTTGGTGCGACGGGAGATGACCTGCATGACCCGGCGAATTTCGGCGTCGCGACCAATAACGGGGTCAAGTTTTCCGGCACGAGCCCGCTCTGTGAGATCGATGGCAAAGCGCTCAAGGGATTGGTAGCGGCTCTCGGGGTCGGGATCGGTGATACGCTCAGAGCCCCGAATGTCCTTGAGGGCATCGAGCAGTTTTTCTTTCTCGAGACCCGTTTTTTCAAGAATCGGGGCAATGTCGGTCTGCGCCGGCTCAAGGGCCGCGAGGATGAAGTGCTCGGCGCTGACATACTCATCGGCAAGCGCCTTGGCCTGGGCCTGGGCGTTCTCGATGATGCGTTTGAGCTCTGGTGAGACGTAGATTTCATTCTCGCCACCAGAGACCTTCGGGAGTTTTTCAAGGGCGCCAGAGAGGGCCTGATGCAGCGCGCCGGGATCTACTCCGGCCTTGCCCACCAAGGGGGAGAGGACGCCGCCCGGCTGGTCTAGGAGCGCAATGAGCACATGGACGGGCACGAGGCTTTGGTGCCCCAACGAGCCGGCGAATTCCTGGGCAAACTGGAGCGCCTCTTGTGTCTTATGTGTGAAGCGGTCGAAATTCATCATTTTTGATTCCACATAAGGGGTGTATTAACATTTCCTCACCCCTGTAAAGACGGCGCGGCCCACCGACCACATCTAAGCTAAGGGGGAATATAATATCTGAGTGTCCGTCTGTCAACTTTTTTAATCATATACTGTCATATACTATCAAATTAAATAAATACAATAACATACAATCATAATTTCACTTTCGCCACATGAAGAAACCTTAAAATTATGACCAATAAGGCAAAAATCGCACCCACAATGCTTCCGCTAAGTCCAAGACACATCATCCCAAATTCAGGAATACCTCTAAAATACAAAAGCCTAGAACGTATTTTAAGATAAATTTGACTTTAATCCATTGACATTCGGTCGCGATCCATTTATATAGGACGGAATAAGTCATGTTTGTGTGCCCGTGGCTTATGTGCGGCATGTGGCACTCAAAGAGATTTCATCCGAGCGCACATTGTCCTGGGAGGGCCACCCCATGCAGATCAGCCGGGCGGGAGACTATGCATTGCGCGCGGTAGTCTACCTCTCGCGACAAACAGACGGCAGACTCTGTACCATAGGCGAGATCGCGCATGCACAGCAGATTCCCCAGGCCTTCCTCGCAAAACTGATGCCCATGCTCATCAAAGCAAAGATTCTGAATTCCGTTCAGGGCCCAAAAGGCGGCTACCGCCTCTCGCGCCCCGCCTCGGAGATTAATTTCCTTGAGGTTATCCAAGCGATCGACGGTCCAATTACATTAGTCATGTGCCAAGATACAGAGTCCTGTTGTGAGATAGAAGAATTTTGTTCGATGAACGAAGTTTTTGCCTTAGCCCAAAAGCGACTAACAGATTTCTTCAGGGAAGCGACCTTCGCCGACTTGCCCGTCATTACGGAAAAAGAGTTAAAAGATGAGCACATCCATAGCGGGTTAACTCAAATTTCGGCTGAAGGCGAAAACGACGTAGTCAAATCCTTGACAAACAACACAAAATCCAACAAAGGAGAACCATTCAATGTCTGATACCGCAATCAACCTCTTCGATGCCACAAAACCCGAGACTCGCGAAGGGATTTCAATAACCACAGCCGCCGAAGACAAAGTAAGAGAACTCGTGGATGCAGAAGATAAACCAGGCATTGGCCTAAGGTTAACCGTGACTGCAGGAGGTTGCTCCGGATACAGCTACGGCCTCTACTTCGACGACAGCACAGACCCAAACGATCATACAATCGAAGCTGACGGTTTTAATATTTATGTTGACGCCAACAGCTATCCCATGCTGAACGGTGCTTCAGTCGATTACGTGGACACCCTTCAGGGTTCTGGATTTAAGATTGAAAATCCGAATGCGACAGGAACCTGTGGTTGCGGAAGCTCCTTCACCGCCTAAAGAATAGTCCAGAACGAAACCAAGGCCCCGGTGCCAGGCGCCGGGGGTTTTTCATTATGGCGAAATTTCATGGAATGGTAACCAATTTTGAAATCTTTCAGTTATTGGAAAACATCCAGCGCCATTGTCCTTATCTCATGCTACGAATTAGGCCATCAGCCTATGGCATTAGCCTCACCAATTGCCTATTTGCGCCACGCCAGCTATTCGCCAGCCGTTCTTGATTTGGCAATCGAAACACTTGACCCAGACAAAATATCGGAAGCTCTTTTTGTAGGAATCAGCGTTCCGATGCATACAGCGCTCCGGCTAGGAATAGAAGCGGCTCGACGGGTGCGCGAAATCAATCAGTCATGCCACATCTGCTTTTACGGCCTTTACGCCAGCCTGAACGAAACCTACCTTCTCGAAAACGTGGCGGACTCTATCATCGGAGGTGAAATAGAGTCACCACTCGCAAAATTAATCGACACCCTCGCCAACGGCAAAGATCCCTCCATGGTACAAGGCGTCAGCACCCGTGAGCGACAAGAGGAACCCTACCTAGAAAAAATAACGCCACTTCTACCCCACAGGAATGGACTTCCCCCGCTAGAGTCCTATGCCCATCTGTACAAAGATGGTGAACACCTGCCGGTGGGTACAGTCGAGGCCAGCCGTGGCTGCAAGCACTTATGCCTTCACTGCCCCATACCGCCCGTATACAAAGGACGATTTTTTGCTGTACCACGTGAAATTGTTCTTGAGGACATTCAAGCGCTCCTCGAAAAGGGCGCAAAACATATAACCTTTGCCGATCCGGATTTTTTAAACGGGCCCGCGCACGCGTTGCGAATCGCCCGGGCGCTCCATGACAAACACCCTGAGCTCACATTCGACTTCACAGCCAAGGTCGAGCACCTTGTTAACAACAAAGACCTTCTCCCTGAGTTTGCCCGCCTCGGCTGCATCTTCATTGTCTCTGCCGTTGAGTCGCTGAGCGATACCGTGCTTGCCAATCTCGACAAGGGCCACACGCGGGCGGACACGCTGGAGGCACTGAATCACTGCAACAAGGCGAATATCTCGATCCGCCCCTCGCTGCTCTCGTTCACCCCATGGACGAGCGCCGAGGACTACCTGGATCTGATTGATTTTATTGAAGATAACGAACTTATCGACCACGTTGACCCAATCCAGCTCGCCATACGCCTGCTGGTGCCCCCCGGGGCCGACATGCTCAACTCTGGCGCCATGCAGCCCCACCTTGGCGAATACGACCCCGAGAACTTCATCCACCGCTGGCGCCACCCCGATCCGAGGATGGACCACCTCCACGGGGAAGTGCTCGCCATCGCCGAGGACGCCGCCACCCAAGAAGAAGACGCCGCCCTCACCTTCGGGCGAATCCGCGCCGCCGCCGTCCAGACACTAGAGCGCCCCGATAGAGATCGGCCCGCCCCGGCCCTTCCCCCGGACCGCCTAAAGCCCCCCCGGCTCACCGAATCGTGGTTCTGCTGAGCAGAGCCCACCGAGGGCCAGTTGGCTCTCTAACGCATCCATTAAAAAAAATTCAAGAGAAATATTCGAAAAATTCAGGCAGGCAAAACTTGGGCCCTCGCGCTCGGGCCATCGAGAT
>JABJAL010000109.1 GCA_018669005.1 Nitrospinaceae bacterium | reverse complement strand
CGAGGTAGCCAAGAGCGCGGATGCGCTCGCCCGGCATCTGAGGGACCAATCAAAAAAAGAGACCACCCGCCCGAGTTAATACGAGGTAGCCAAGAGCGCGGATGCGCTCGCCCGGCATCTGAGGGACCAAACCAACAAGACTCTCCGCTTGACTCCCCCACTCCAATGGTCTGATTATTAGACCAATGGATCGCGTTGGGGCTTGTTACGCGCTCCACTCATAAAGGGAGAATTAAAATGGTTGCGGGCTGCGTTCATATCAATGGCGAGTTCGTCGAACTCGAAGACGCCAAGATTTCGATTTTCGACACCGGTTTCCTGCATTCCGATGTGGTCTATGACGTCACCACCGCGTGGCAGGGCTATATCTTCAAGCTCGACGAGCATCTCGAGCGCTTCGCCGCGAGTTGCGCCGGCTTCCGGCTGAAGAACCCCTACTCCGACGCCGAGACCGCCAATATCCTGGCCGAAACCACGCGCCGCGCCGAGTGCGAGGACGGCGCCTTCATCCACATGCATGTGACGCGCGGCGAATATGCCGAAAACTCGCGCGACCCGCGCCTGTGTGAAAACCAGTTCGCCTGCTATGTCGTGCCGTTCGTCTGGCTGTGGGGCGAAGAAAAGAGCAAGGCCGGCATCAACATCCACATGGCCGGCATCGAGCGCATCTCATCCAAGGCGGTCGATGCGCGCTTCAAGAATTTCCACTGGGGCGATCTTATTCAGGCGCAATACGAGGCCTATGAAAACGAACGCGACGACGCCGCGCTCTGCGCCGCCGACGGCAGCCTGGCCGAGGGCCCGGGCTTTAACATCTGGGTGGTGAAAGACGGCGTCTGCGCCACGCCGGATAAAAACTGCCTGCTCGGCATGTCACGCAAATCGGTGATCGAGCTGTGCGGCATGGAAAACATCCCGTTCGAGCTGCGCACCGTACACCCGGACGAGTTACGCAACGCCGACGAAGCCTTCGCCACCTCGTCGGCCGGCGGGGTGATGCCGATCACCCGGGTCGACGATAAGCCGCTCGGCAATGGCGCGCCGGGGATTCTCACCTCGCAGCTGTTTGATAGCTATTGGCGGCAAAGGGAAGCTGGGTGGTGCGGGACCAAGATAACGGACATTCTTGACTCGTAGCGCGCCCGTATAGTTGCCGGTGGTGATAAGCCCTTCTTCCCTAATGGGGAAGAAGGGTTTGGGTTGTTGGGGGGGGCGCTTAGCGCGCGGGAGCGGGGTGTTTGGGTGTTAATTACCGCCAACACACACGCAATATAAATGCGCGTGATCACAAGACGTGTTTCAACCCATAATTTTTCTCTCTATACTAGCTGGGTAATCAAATTCAGCAGCTCAGTGCTGACCTGAGCTGCTGTGGCCTGGGGAGGGTTCCAATGGCTGATATCAAGCTGTTCCGCCTAGCAGGCGAAAGCGCTAGCGAGATTCAGGGTACCTCCGTAGCTCTGGAGAAGTCGCTTCAATCTATCATCGAGAATCATCTTGAAACACTTTTGGGCGTCCGCTTTCTGGCCAGCGAGTACAGTACGGGGAAAGTACATGGTGGCCGTATGGATACACTGGGTATCGATGAGAACGGGTGCCCGGTGATCATCGAATATAAACGCTCAACGAATGAGAACGTGATCAATCAAGGCCTTTTCTATTTGGATTGGCTAATGGACCACAGGAAAAGCTTCGAATGGCTTGTGCTCGAAAAGCTCGGGAAGAAGGACGCTGATAACGTCGAATAGTCGGCGCCTCGCCTTCTTTGTATCGCTGGCGATTTCACGAAATATGACGAACATGCCGTCAAGCAAATGAACCACAACATCGAACTGATCCGGTACCGAAGATACGGCGAAGAGCTTTTGCTATTTGAATTGATCAACGCAACGAGTGTCGGGCCGGTAACTAACGCGGCACTCCACGGAACACCTTCAGTCGGAAAATACAAAACTATTGGTGAAGTTTTGTCCGAGACAGATCAGCAGCTTAGAGACCGGTTTGAATCTATCAAGGATTTCATGCTGGCTCTTGGCGACGATGTGCAGATGAAAGAGCTGCGATATTATTTTGCTTTTAAACGCATCAAGAATTTTGCGTGCGTCGAATTGCGACCACAGAAGGGCATCGTTCTGGTGTACGTAAAGGTGAATCCTGACGAGGTAGATCTGGTTTCCACGGGAAATCTCCTAAGGGACGTGAGGGCCGTCGGCCATTTCGGCACTGGAGACCTGGAAATTACAATACGAAACGTAAATGATTTCGAACTCGCCAAGTCGTTACTGGAGAGAAGCTATGAGTCTTCGTAGTAGCGACCGCCTTAAATTGCCAAATCAGCACTCCTTACCCTTTGACCAAGAGCCGTATTAGATGGTTTTTCATCAAAAATTCAATCCTCTCATGTGACTAAAAGTCACAGAGACATAAAATCCAACACGCTGCTGAAAGCCAACATTCTCACACCCGAGTGGCAAATCATGAGTAAAAATAGGAATAAGCAAAAACCTCTTATTGACATCGACTGCGGGGAAGAGAAAGGCCACCTTTTCT
>JABJAL010000108.1 GCA_018669005.1 Nitrospinaceae bacterium | reverse complement strand
GTGATATAGATTGAGTAGAGGCAACTTGTGGGACCCCGGGAAGGTCTGGAATATCGAGCGGCACCTCCTCGGGGGCGATGGCCGGCTCAGGGACATCGGGGACGGGTGCAGCGGTCTCCTCTTGTTGAAGACCTTTTAGCTCGCTTAGCCTGAAGGATTCTTCTTTTGGTGCCTCGGGCGGTTTTTTCTTCTTCGGCCCTTTGTCCTCGCCCTCGGGTCCATTTTTGATCAAATCACTCAAGCGCATGGCCTACCCCCCACCCTCGCTGTCGCGGATGACCTTATCCACCAGTTTGCTGTTAATGAGCGGCACCTTATAGGTAAAACCGACGAGGAGGCAAAGGTCGCAAAGGTTGACGATGCGCCTAGGGATGCCCCCCGACATTTGAAATATGTTCTTGATGGCTTCCTCAGAGAATATACTTTTTTCGAGGCCCGCCACCTTGAGGCGGAAAAATATGAATTTAACCGTGTCGGTATAGTCGAGAGGGCTCAGGTGGTACTTGATAGAAATTCGCTGGCTAAGTTGCGGAATGCTCTCCACTTTTGCCTGGAGTTCGGGCTGCCCGACGAGTATCAAGGTCAGTAAAAAGCGATCGTTCATCTGGAAGTTCAGGAGCATCCGAAGCTCCTCTAATGTTTTTTCGTTCTCAATCGCCTGGGCCTCGTCCACGATGACGATTGTATCCATGTCCTTCTGGATGTTGGATAACATCTTCTCGTTCAGGAGACGGAGAAGATCGACCTTCGAGGTGGAGTCGGACTGAACGTCGAGCTGGTAGAGAATCTCCTTGATGAAATCGACGGGCTCAAGACTTGGGTTAGCGACGAGGCCGATGTCATAGCGTTTCTCGTCGAGCTGGCGAATAAAGGCGCGCGTTAGAGTGGTCTTCCCCATACCTGGGTCGCCCGTGAGCATCGCCGCCCCTTTTCTCCCCTGGGCGGCATAGACGAGACGTGTTAGCGCCTCCTCGTGCTTGGATGAGAAGTAAAGGAAATCTGGATTTGGCAAATTTTCAAAAGGGGAAACTTTCAGTCCCCAGTATTCAAGATACACGCGTTTCTTGCCTCGTTAGTGAAAGCTGGAGCGAAATGATGTTACGGCTCGCCTAGGGATTTCGCTCCGCGATAAGTCGGAGCCCGATGAGGGTGAGATCCGGGTCAATGTGGTCAAAGATATTTTCATCCTCTGAGAAAAGAAGGCTTTGACCTCCCGTTGCCACCACCTTTGTATCACCGCCGAGTTCGAGTTTCATTCGCTCAACAATGCCATTAATCAAACCTTTATACCCGAAAAACATCCCAGACTGAATGCTGTGAACCGTATTTTTTCCTATCACAGAGGTTGGAGCCGCCGGTTCAATCCTCGGAAGACGGGCCGCCCGCTCCACCAAGGCTTCTAGGGAGACCCCAAATCCTGGGGATATGGCGCCACCAAGATACTCTCCCCCGACAGAAATCGCATCAAACGTAATCGCAGTGCCGAAATCTGCGATGATGAGTGGCCCTCCGTGAAGATGAAAACCCGCAACGGCATTGACGATTCGGTCAGCGCCCACTTCGTGGGGGTTGTCGTATTTGATGGAAATTCCTGTCCGGGTTCCGGGGCCAACAAGGAGGGGGGTAACGCCAAAATGGTTAGTCGACATCACCTCCAGCGTTGGACCCAGCGGTGGGACCACGCTGGATATGACCACCCGGCTGACTGATGACATCTCAAACCCCGAGAGGCGAAAGAGGCCCTCGATAATTACGGCCAGCTCATCCGCTGTGCGCCGCGCAACCGAGCCAAGGCGCCAGCTCGCTCTTTTTTCCTCACCCTCAAAAAGGCCGATGACCGTCTCGGTATTTCCAACGTCTATGGCCAACAGATGCACGCTCATGACTCAATAATCTCCCCTGTGTCAACAGAGTGCAAATTCCCGTCCCCCGTATCAAGGATGAGGCGCCCGGCCTCATCGATACCTCTCATTATACCCTCCAATGGGGCATCCGCGATGGAAAATGAAAATCGCCGTCCGATACCGTCCGAATGCGACTCCCATCTCTCCCGCAATGGCTTGAAGCCCGATTCGATGAAGTCTTGGTATCTGAGCCTGAGCCGATTAAGGAGGGTGTGGAGGATTTCCTCGCTCTGAGGCAGTCGGCATCCCGCCGCTTCCATCGAAGTGGTGCGAGAGGCGAATTCATCTGGATATCCGTCCGGTGGGGATTTGAGGTTGAGCCCAAAGCCGACGATGACAGCCGGTTTTGCTGCGCCGGAGGACTCAAAATCAAGGAGAATACCACCGACTTTTTTCTCGCCCAGCCGGATATCGTTTGGCCACTTCAACCTGGCTGGAATACCCCCTGTCTCCTCTAGCCCCTCGGCGATGGCCAAGGCACATACCAGGCTGAGCACTGCCAGCTGATCGCCCGGCAGGGGGGGGCGCAGAAGAGTGGAAAAATAAAGGCCGTATCCCGGAGGGGAAAGCCACGAGCGCCCTAGTCGCCCGCGCCCTTTTGTCTGGCTTTCGGCACGGATAACTAGCCCTTCGGGCTCGCCCAGCCGCGCGCGCTCAAGGGCGATATCACTGGTCGAGGATACTTCTCCGAGATTCTCGATTCGCCACGAAATGGCAGGGGCGCGAATCTCTGTCGGCGTCATCTAGCTTTTTAGTTCCATGAGCCTGGATAGGCTTTCCTGAAGTTTTTGCTCGCGGCCGCGCTCTTCTTCGATTGCGTCCCGGTTTTTCTGGACGACTTCCTCAGGCGCCCGATCGACGAACTTCGGGTTGGCGAGCTTTTTCTCGATGCCCCCGATGGACTTGGCAATATCTTTAATCTGTTTGTCGAGCCGCTGGATTTCCTCGTCCAGGTCGATGAGGCCCTTGATGGGAACAAAGGAGGCAATATTTCCGTAAACGGCGGACGCAGAGGCCTCGGGCTGCTCGATGTCCGAGCCGATTACGATGTCTGTGCCGATTTTTCCGAGTCGAAGAAACCACTCGAATTCATTTTCGATAAGTTTTTTTTCATTCTCTGCGCCCACGCGGATAGACGCGGAAATTTCCTTGTTGGGAGGAATGTTAAGTTCGCCCCGGATATTCCGGATGCTGCCCAGGATGCCAGTGAGTAATTCGAAATCGCTCTCGGCCCCGGGGTCGTCCCACTCGGGTTCGGGCTCGGGCCAGTTGGCAATCATGATGCTCTCGCCCTCGCGACCGGGGAGTTTTTGCCAAATTTCTTCTGATATATAGGGCATGATGGGGTGGAGGAGGCGCAGTGTCCTCTCCAGAACCCGGCCGAGAACGGCCTTGCTGGCCTCGCCGCCCGACTCGCTCATCAGCGCCGGCTTGATGACCTCGATGTACCAATCGCACAACTCGTGCCAGGTGAACTGGTAGAGCGCGAGCGCAGCGTCATTGAAGCGGTATTCCTCTAATGCGAGGTCAGTCTTACGGGTGACTTCGTTCAGGCGGCTTAGTATCCAGCGGTCACCCAAAGAGAGGGTCTCGTGGGGAGGCATATCCGGCAGCGTCTCGCCTATGTTCATCAGCGTGAAGCGGGCGGCGTTCCATAGTTTGTTGCAGAAATTTCGGAAGCCAGCGATGCGCTCGGTGGAGAGGCGAATGTCGCGCCCCTGGGCGGCCATGGCCGTCAGCGTGAGGCGCAGCGAGTCGGTGCCGAACTCCTCGATGATGTCGAGTGGGTCGATGACGTTGCCGCGCGTTTTACTCATCTTCTGGCCGTGCTCGTCTCGAACGAGGGCATGGATGTAGACGTCGCGGAAGGGAACTTCGTCCATGAACTTGAGCCCGCTCATGATCATTCGTGCAACCCAGAAGAAAATGATGTCGAAGCCGGTGACGAGAACCGAAGTGGGGTAGAAATAATCGAGGTCGGCGTTTTTTTCCGGCCATCCGAAGGTTGAGAATGGCCACAGGGCCGAGCTGAACCAGGTGTCGAGCACATCTGTCTCGCGCCTGAGGTTGGGGTCGTCCGGGTCTTCACGGGAGACAACGATTTCGCCCGTCTTGTCGTTGTGCCAGGCCGGTATCTGGTGGCCCCACCAAATCTGGCGGCTGATGCACCAGTCGCGAATGTTTTCCATCCACTCGAAATAAGTGGATTCCCATTGCTTGGGAACGATGCGGATGCGCCCGTCCTTGACGGCGCGAATGGCTTCCTCGGCGAGGGGCTTTGTATTGACGAACCATTGTTTTGAAAGAAAGGGCTCAATCGGGGTGGCGCACCGATAGCAGGTGCCCACGGAATGGGAATGAGGTTTGACCTGGCGCATGAGCCCGAGATTTTCGAGATCCTCGACGATGCGTGCTCTGGCCTCGTAGCGGTCCATTCCCTCGTAGGGCCCGCCGTTCTCATTGATCGAACCATCTGTATTGAGAATATTGATCTGAGGCAACTCGTTTCTAAGTCCGGCCTCGTAGTCGTTCGGATCGTGGGCGGGGGTGACTTTCACCGCACCCGTACCGAATTCAGGGTCAACGAACGTGTCTGCGATGACGGGTATCTTGCGGTCTAGAAGGGGGAGGCGCAGCATCTTGCCGACAAGGTGCTTGTGGCGCTCATCGTCGGGATGCACGGCAACAGCGGTGTCACCCAGCATGGTCTCGGGGCGGGTCGTCGAAATGGTGAGGCCGTGCCCCCCCTCCCATAGTGGATAGTGAAAATCCCACATGTGCCCATCGCGGTCCTCGTATTCAACCTCAAGGTCTGAGACGGCTGTCGTACAGCGAGGGCACCAGTTGACCAGGTAGTTGCCCTGGTAGATGAGTCCCTCCTCGTAGAGGCGTACAAATGACTCGCGCACCGCTTGCGAGAGGCCCTCGTCCATGGTGAAGCGCTCGCGCTCCCAATCGCAGGAGGCCCCCAATTTCTTGAGCTGGTGGATGATGGTGCCGCCGCTCTCGGCTTTCCATCCCCAGACGCGCTTGACGAACTCCTCTCTGCCCAGATCCTCGCGGCGCAACCCCTCGTCGGCAAGCTGGCGCTCGACCACGTTCTGGGTGGCGATGCCGGCGTGGTCCATGCCGGGCATCCAGCACACGTTATATCCCTTCATTCGCTTCCAGCGGGCTAAGATGTCCTGAAGGGTGTTGTTCAGGGCATGTCCCATGTGAAGGGAGCCGGTTACATTCGGTGGAGGGATAACGATGGAGTAGGGCTCGCGGCTATCGTCTGCTTGCCCGTGGAAATAGTTTTTCTCCTGCCAGAAGGCGTACCAACGGTTTTCCGCCGCTTTGGGGTCATAGCGGGGTTCTAACAAAAAATTATTCTCCGCGTTTGATTTTATCGATTTCCCGGATGACGATCTTTTCCACCATGTCGGGGATTTGCGCGACAACTAAATCTTCTATTCGCCGAAGGAGAGCTGGAACAATTGCTTCCACTGTTCGCTCCAGGCTTTTCTCTATGTTTGTCTCTAAATGTTCTGGCTCCGAAGCCCCGCTCGGCTCTTGAGGCATCGCAAGGGGCTCTACATCTTCAACAAACTCAGGCGGCGGATCCGCGTCTAGAGCCTCATGCGGTATAGCATATATTTCGGGAGACTCGGGTGGTGCCGCATTTGCGTCGTCGGCCTCTATTTCAAGCTGCTCCCAGAAAAGATCGTCTTCCGTGGGGGCAGGCTCCTCGACCGACTCTTCGGCAACCGCCTCTATGGCCGCAGCCGACTCTTCATTTTCCACCTCGGAGGCTACTTCCTCCAGAGCGGATTCGAACTCCGCTTCAGTAGTTTCCGCCTCTGCCTCCGCTACGGCCTCTGCGGGAGATTCTTCAACAATGCCTTCTTCGCTGAATACCATTTCTTCAAGAAAAGTTTCTGCCTCGGTTGCTGAGGTTCCGTAATCGGAGATGGCAGCGCCCTCATCGTCTTCCTCGGCAGCTAATTCTTCTTGCAGTGAAGCAAGTTCATCTTCAGCCGCTTTGACTTGGTCGTCCGCAAGATGTTCGAGCCCACCTTCGTCGATTTCATCCGGCGCCTCGAAATCGGCGGCCAGTTCCGCTTGAAGAGAACCTAGTTCGGCCTCGGCCTCCTCAAGGGCTGATTCTTCAGGAGTCTCGACTATGAGCTCATCTATTCCCAAGTCATCTGCGAGCATCTCACCGGAGGGGGCCTCCTCGGTCAAGGTGGATTCTTCTGCCATGTTTTCTAAATCTGCAGCCAGGGAATCTTCGACCTCCTGAAGTGTCTTGTCAAAATCCTCATCATCAAGAGATGTGCCGGCCTCGGGAGAAGAAACAGACTCGGGAGCTTCTTCGGTAACCGTCTCCTCCTCGGCCAGAGCTTCAAATTCGTCTGCCAGCGTGTGCTCCAGAGCGAGTTGCATCGGGTCGAAATCCTCTTCTTCAGGAGTCGCTTCCCCGCCGGGAGAGGGTGAGGCTTCCTCGGTCGGAGTCTCCTCTGTAGCGCTTTGTTCAACGTCATTGCCAAATTCATCCAGGAATGCATCTATGTTCTCATCCTCGCCGGAGACGCTCACCTCCTCGAGGGCTGCTGTGTCAGCGGAAGCATCTTCATCCTCTGTAGCATCTGGTGCGGGAGGTGCCTCGGGGGCGGCCTCCTCAAGAGTGTCGTCCAACTCGTCGAGGGGAGGGATACCATCATCGTCATCGACTACCAGATCGGATAAGGCATCGTCCTCGTCAAATGCGCTTGGCTCGGCGACTGCCCCTATTTCCTCTGCGGCGTTCTCAAGCTCTCCGGCGAGGGGGTTTTCGATATCAGCGGCTAGGGTGTCTTCAGGCTCCGAGGTAAGGGGGTCTTCGATTAAAGGATCAGCTTCAAGGTCCGCGAATGCATCATCTCCGTCAAAAATGTCCTCATCGACCTCTGGCTCAAGTGCTGCTTCATCAGAGGGTGCAGATGATATCGCCTCCTTCACGTAGGCGAGAAGGTTCTCGGGCTCGAAGGGTTTGGTGAGAACACCTATCGCGCCAACATCGAGGGCCTCTTGTTCCGTGACATTTTCCTTGGCGCTTGAAAGCATAAGGACAGGAATTTTGCCCAACTCGTCGTCATCCTTGAGGGCTCGGCAGAGATCGAAGCCGCTGTTTCTCTTGAAAGTGGAACTCGCCAAAATAAAGTCGGGCTTGAGGCTTCGGGCGAGGGTCATTGCCTCCTCCGTGTCCTCAGCAGAGAAGACGGAGATGTTCAGACCCTCCATCGTCAATTCAACGACGCGATGAATCAGGGGGCTTTCATCAACCAGGAGTAAATTATGTGCCATTAATGTCACTCTCCGCCCGGGCGCCGGCCGGATGTGCAATATGGGCGCAAAACACTGGGCGGGATGCGGATTATCAATACATCCGTAAATTCAGGAAATTGTTAAACATCTTTGTAGTCAATCTCGGCTAAATCATGCCATTTCTGATAATTAACGGTCAACCTTTCGTTTTCTAATCTGATAGCGTCCGACGGCCAGCCTGTGCTCCCTGTAGGTTCGTGAAAACTTGTGGCCCCCCTCTCGATTCGCGACAAAGTAGAGGTATTTCACTGGGGCAGGGTTCAGTGCCGCGCGAATGGAAGCAAGACCCGGGCTAGCAATTGGGCCTGGCGGCAATCCTTTGTATCGATAGGTGTTATATGGAGAATCGAAGGCTAAATCTTTTTTTCGAATATTTCCGTCGAAATTGGGAAGTGAGTAGATGACGGTGGGGTCGCTTTGAAGACGCATGCCTATTTTGAGCCGATTGATGAAAACGGCAGCTATAATAGGTCGTTCGGACCCGACAGCGGTTTCTTTTTCGATGACCGATGCGAGGGTCAAAGTTTCGTGAATTGTCAGATTCTGCTCATGGGCCAGGCGGCGCAGGGAGGGGCTGAACTTGCGTCGTAGATTTTTGACCATGCGGGTGAGTATTCGCCGGGGCGAGGTCTCGAGGGGAAAGCGGTAGGTGTCGGGAAACGGATAGCCCTCGAGAGTGGGGGCCTGGATTTTGAGGTTTTTGAGAAAAGCCGGATCGCGGGCGAGGCTTAGAACTTCCTTCCTGTCGCCAAAACCGGCTTTTTCTATGACGGTGGCTATCTCCTTGAGGTTGAATCCCTCTGGAATGGTGAATCCGTTTTGGGCGACATGGCCCTTGATGAGGTCTTGATAGATGCACCAGGGGGGCATCGAGGGACTCAGTTTATAGGTACCAGATCGAATCCGGCTGGCCCCGCCCCGGAGGCGGGCCTGAAGCTCGAAGATGGCGGGGTATTTGATGATGCCCTTATCCCCAAGTGCGCGGGATATTTTTTTCAGTCCCATGCCAGGGCTTACTTTGAAAAGGATGGTTTTTCTTCCTGGCCCTGCGGCGGGGGAAGCGAATTCGTGCTCTACATACCAGTAGCCCGCCCCTGCTAGTGTGATAAGAATTATCGCAGCCAGCAAGAAGACGCGTTTCTTGCGGCGGGGGACTGGTTCTGGGTGCTCGTTGTCGGTCATGACAAAGGGCTGCCGGAAATACTTTTCATGTCCAGGTAGCCCTGGAGGATGAGCTGCGCAGCAACGATGTCTCTACGCTCTTTTCTTCGATTGCGGCGCACGTCCATGTCGATAAGAGCGCGTTCTGCCTCCGCCGTACTCAAGCGCTCGTCCAAGGATTCGACCTTGATGTCCAGTAGTTTTCTAAGTCTTGAAATGAAGCGGCGAACGCGTTTGGTCTGGGGTGTGTCGCCGCCCGACATGTTCAGAGGCAGGCCGACGATCAGGCGCTCGACCTCATGGGCTTCGATGAGTTCTTTGATCTCGTCGGCCACCTGGGCATCGGTGTCACGAAGGATGTAGTCAAGGGGCTGTGCTGTTATACCGAGTGGATCGCTCAAGGAGAGGCCAACGCGCTTTTCCCCGCAGTCCACGCCCATGATCCGGGTTGTCATGGCTTGTCGCCCGGAGTGCCTTTTCTGGGATCGCCCAGCTTGATTTTAAATCGTTGGAGCGTGGTGTAGGTGGAGCGGCTCAACTGGGCGACGCTTTTATTATAATCAACCAACGCTTGTACTTCGTTGGACAGGGCGTTCGCCACGCTTTCCTGGTCCTCAAGCACATCGCGGCTTGTCGAGAGGCCGACCTTGAATTTTTTCTCTTGTGAGTCAAGGCGCTCCTCGGTCAACCGGCTGGCGAGGCGGGTGGCCGTGATGCGCTTAGTGTTTGAGCGCACGAGGCGGACGCTTCGACGGATTTCCTCGATGATGGATTGCTCAAGCTGCTGATAGGCGGCGTTGGCTCTCTGGAGCTCAAGGCGCGATTTATCTAAATCCGCTCTCGCCTCCCGATTTCCGATGGGTATGCGAATGGCAAGCTCGCCCGAAAGCGCATAGCCTTTGTTGTTGAATTGGCGCCGGGTGGAGTTCGAAAAGGAATTTTTAACGCCCTGGTTGGCCGCGCTCGCGGAGAGGTCTAGCTCGGGCATGAGGTTCGTCCGGTCCCGCTTGAGGCGTATCTTGCTTTTCTCAATTTCGAGACGAGCCGATTCGAGATCGGCGCGCCTCTCAAGAGCTTTCATCGTGGAAGCCATTTCGTTGAGTTTTATGGGCTTGTAATTCGCTTGATCCGCAGGGGTGACGCGTAGCGCCCACGATGAAATATTGTCGGAGACGTTGAGTATTTTTTTGAGCGCGTCCTCGCGGTCCTGAAGCTGGCGCTCGGCGACAATGACTTCCTCCTCGCGCTGGGCGACGGTGGACTCGGCCTCCAGGATTTCGATTGGCGCAAGCGTTCCCACCTCCACCTGGATTCGATTTCGGCGTAGCAGGTCTTTAGCTAAATTGAGGGATGTGCTTCTGAATTTCAGGTTGGCGTTGGCGAATACCAGATCCCAGTAGGCTTGTTCAACGGAATCGATAACCGAAATCACGCGGCCCCGGTAGGTGAGCAGAGATTGATCGAGGGAGAATGAGGCGATGTTTATGTTCGCCTTATTCACATCGATGCCGAAGTTTTTGAGAAGCGGTTGTGTCAGTGTGAATGTCAGGGACGATTCGAAATTCGGGTTGATATTTCTCGATGTGGAATTCGAGTTCTCGCGTGCTGTCTCGAATGTTAGCTCGACGTCTGCGCCGGTGATGAATTTTTTCTCAATCCCGGCTGTAACCTTCTGCTCGCTGGTGACCTGCTGTCCAGTACTGGTGGTGAGTCTTGAGGCTGAATCGAGATTAGATTTTTCGGTGCTTGCGCTTGAGACAAAGGCAATGTCGAATTCGGATTTCTGGATGGCCACTTCTTGGCCGCGAATTCGGGGGTTATGCGCTTCGATTAAAATATCGAAGTTGCGGGCAAGGGCCAGCGTGACGGCTTCTCGAAGGGAGATTTTTAGATTCTTGCCCGAAACCTTGGGAGCCGAGGCAGGTGCCCTCGGGCGCTCGAAGTGAAGTTCTTTAACAAGCGGTTGTTTCGAATCTGGTGCCGCTGGCGCACCCCAAGCGATAACGGGAAGGGTGGCGACGAGAAGAACGGCGAATTGATTCAAGATAAGTAGGCCTGACTTTTTCATGTAATGTCGAATATCCTTTAGAATCAAAAGGTATGCCGAAAATAGCGCTCGTGTAGCCCTCCCATGAGGACGCCGCCGCTATTATACGCTGAATTGTGTGAATATGGGGCGCGAGGAGTCCAATGCCACTCACGCTTTTGATATCCTACTCAAAAGCGAAGGATCTGTGCAATAAATGGGGCCTTACTTTCATTATGCCTGGCCATGGGGATTTTTATGTTCCGGGCTCGCTTCCCCTGCTTTTCTTGCGGCAAGAGGCTAAGCTCTGCTAGAAATGTGCTCGCTGGCTCGTGAGGGTGGTGCGGCATTTAATTAATTCGAGGTGTTAATCCATTGGATGTTATTCGGGGCGCTGATGTGATGCCCCCTACGGGCGGGGACACCGTCCTGTCTATCGGTAATTTCGATGGCGTTCATCTGGCGCATCGACATATCTGCCAACAAATAAAGGAAGCTGCCCACGAGCGGGGCGCTAGGTGCGCGATACTCACTTTTGAGCCGCATCCGTTGTCGGTTGTCTCGCCTGATAGATGCCCGCCTCTGATGACCACTTTGGATGAAAAACTGTCACGTCTTGAAGCCCAGGGGGTGGACATGGTCTTCGTCGAGCCGTTTACTCCCGAGTTGGCTGCCATGGAGGCCGAGGAATTCATCCGAAAGATTTTGCACGAAAAAATACAGGCTGGTCTTATCTTTGTCGGGTTCAACTTTCATTTTGGAAAAGGAGCGGTCGGCAATGTCGAACTTCTCCGACACGAGGGCGAGGGCTTGGGGTTTGAGACCCGCGAGATAGAGCCTTTCATGTCGAGTGGCCAGCGCGTGAGTAGCTCGGTCGTCAGAAAACTTCTGCTTGCCGGTCAGGTGGGGGAGGCGGCCGAGTTTCTGGGCGGCTTTCATGCTATCGAGGGGCCTGTTATCGAGGGCGATGGACGGGGGCGGCAGATAGGTGTCCCCACAGCTAACGTCGCGTATCCGCCGATTCTTGTCCCTGCAAAGGGGGTTTATGCCTGCTGGGTCCGAATCGGGGGCCGGGAGGCCGAGCGCCTACCAGCGGCGGTGAACATCGGCGATCGGCCTACTTTTGGCGGCAAGAAGGTCTCTATCGAGGCACATCTTCTTGAGGGCGGGCGGGACCTCTATGGCGAGCAAATTCGAGTCGAATTCGTCTCGCGTCTTAGAGATGAAATGAAATTCTCGGGCCCCGAGGCGCTCGTCGCTCAAATTCGAGCCGATATCGCGGCAGGCAGGGAGTTTCTCAAAAACGCGCCCTGCCTTTAAAGCCCCTGTCGAGTAGGGACTCGTCCCCGCCATCAGCGTAAACGAAAAAGTCTACTTACCGCTTAACTCTACCCAAGGAGGCGGCGCAGGCGGCGAATATCGACATGGTATTTGAATGCTTTTTCCTCGCCGATGAAGCCAACCGGCACCTCCTCGCCATAAAGCGCCTTGAGGACGAGGTCTGAGTCCACATCGATTTCCTGGATAATGAGCTCTGGCATGGCTGCGCGTATCTCGGACTTGGCCTTCTCGCAGAGCGAGCAATTCTCCCGCGTATAGAAAATAAGCCTGGGTGTGCCAGAATTTTTCATGGGTCGCCTGCCTAGTAAAGTTAGGAGTTTGTGGTTCCTTCTCCCTCTAACTTGACATTATAGGCCGCTCTTTCTATATACGCTTCCAGTGCCCGAGTGGCGGAACTGGTAGACGCGCTAGGTTCAGGTCCTAGTGGGCTTCGGCCTGTGGAGGTTCAAGTCCTCTCTCGGGCACCATTTTTTATGTAGGACTCACCCTGTTCGGTGTTTTTCGCGGAAGAAGTGGGCATCGGCATTTCGGGGGCTGCGTGATATCGAGGTACCGCTTTCCTCGAGGCCTTGGCTATTGCGCCAAAAGCATCACTTGAGGTTTGTACGCGACGTTTCCTTCCAAGATATCCGAGAGCGGATTCTCTTTGATCTCATCTTCAGGCCGCGAGAGGAAAAAATCGGCGTAGTATTTCCCCCCGGCTTCTTTCCCGGCGGGGTCGATCTCAATTGCTTTCAATCGTTCAATGACGTGGGATTTTTCTTCATCGGATTCAAAATCGCGCTGTACAAATTCGTGTTCCAATAGTTTTTCGGTGAAGAGTCCTTTTCCATCTAATTTGTGAATTATCGAATCATAAGGAAACATTCGGAGGACAAATGAGGCCACCCAGGGAAGCGCGTCCGTTTTGAATGACTTGAGGAGGGATGTAAAAGTATTTTCCGTTACATAACCCACGCAACCGGTCGAGATGATCATGTCGGCATTCTGGATTATTTCCGCTTCCCTCGGTGTTAACTCCTCTTGCTCTAAATTCGCGACGATGCCCTGGTCCAGATATCCCGCCTCCATCGCATAGTGGACGGCCTCCTCGGAGGTATCCAGGCCGATGACGTTGAAATTTTCGTTTCGAGGACAATGGTCAAGCATTTCGCGATCGGAGGAAAGCAATTCGGCTCGGGTCAGATCATTGGCTTCATGGGAGCCATAACGTCTGTACAAATCGTCCATGGAGATGTCGTACTTCAATATGGCGCCGTTGATTCCGTAGGAGCAGCCCACGTCCACCACCGTAACTTGCTCATCGGGCCGATCTGCCGCAATGGTTTCACACAAGGCTTTAAAAATGGATTTCGCCTGCTCGGGGATGATGTAGTGAAGGGGTTTTAAGGTGGAGAAATAAGACCTGGGATCGGTCTGGGTGTAGATGTGGTCTAGGTTGGATTTTCCCTCATTTTGCGCGCCATATACACCTTCTGTCGACATATATTCTCTTCCAATAAATGGAGCGAAAAAAAATGAAAAGCAAGGCTACTGCCCTGCTTCCCTGCCGAACGCTCACGGTTTCGGCTGTGATTATTGTATTGTTTGGCATTATACGACAATACTCTCCTTTTAGAAAGTGCGGCCTAATTTATCCCTTGCTCATCCCGCCAGTACAGGCCATCCGGCACATTTTCTCGGGCCATTTGAGAAGGACCTATACTCCTTTGTGGCGGCGTGTTCATCAAGCCGTTTAAAAATTCATCACGCATCATGACCTTCTCGCCCATTCTCTATTCCAGCAAAATTTCC
>JABJAL010000107.1 GCA_018669005.1 Nitrospinaceae bacterium | reverse complement strand
TGAACCCCCCCCGATTTGATTGGTGTGCGCTTGCTCCCTGTCTGCTATGCGTCCTTGAGGCCTTTATCTGGGATAGGCCTCCATGCCGTGCTCGGCAAGGTCCAGCCCCGTATGCTCAACCTCAGGCTCCACCCGCATGCCGATTATCGCCTTGACCACGTTCCAAATAATCAACGAAAGGGTGAAGGTGAAGGCCCCCACGGCGGCCACGCCGACGATCTGCTTGATGAGGAAACCAAATCCCCCGCCGTAGAAAAGACCCGCTGCACCGCCGGTGAGGGCGGGCACTCCAAAAAGCCCGAGGGCGATGGTGCCGAACATTCCGCAAACAAGGTGAACCGAAAGGGCACCCACCGGGTCGTCGATCTTGCGATTGTCGAAGAAGAGCACAGAGAGGCAGACGATAAATCCGGCGATGGCGCCGATGAGGACCGAGACGGCAGGGGTCACGAAGGCGCATGGCGCCGTGATGGCCACGAGCCCGGCAAGCGCGCCGTTAACGCTCATCGAAAGATCCGCCTTTCCGAACAAATAGCGCGAGGTCAGGCTCGACACCACAACGCCAGCGGCGGCGGCGAGGTTCGTCGTGACGGCGATGTGGGCGATGAGTCCCGGATCTGAGGTGCCCATCGTGCTGCCCGGATTGAAGCCGAACCATCCGAGCCAGAGGATGAAACCACCCAAGGTGACGAGCGGCATGCTGTGTCCGGGGATGGGCGCCACCCGGCCGGTGGAATCGTATTTTCCCATGCGCGGGCCGAGGACAATGATGCCTGCCAGTCCGGCCCAGCCACCCACCGAATGAACGACGGTCGAGCCGGCGAAATCAAGGAACCCCCAGCTTCCAAGCCACCCGCCGCCCCAAATCCAATGTCCCTGGATCGGGTAAATAATGGCGACGAGGATGAAGCTAAAGATCATGAACGAGGAGAAATGAATTCGCTCGGCAACACAGCCCGAGACGATGGTAGCCGCTGTGGCCGCAAAAACGAGTTGGAAGAAAAATTTCGCCATCAGCGGAATGCCCGTCCAGTTGAGCGAGGTGAACACGCCCTTGTAGGCGTCTCCCATGGCGGGGCTGTTGTCGGCGCCTATTACGAATAGGCCGTTCGTGCCGAAAAGAGAGTTTCCGTCGCCGAACATCAGGGCGAACCCGATGATCCAGAAGGCGAGAGATGAAACGGCGACGACGCCGAAATTTTTGTAGAGGATAGCGATGGTGTTCTTTGCGCGGCATAGGCCCGCCTCAAGCATCGCGAATCCGGCGTGCATCCAAAAAACCAAGAAGCCGGCTACCAAAACCCATACCGTGTCCAGGGCGACACGCAGATCGCCCACGCTTTTTTCAATTGCCTTCACATCTTGGGCCCAGGCGCTTCCCGGTTCCCAAAGCAGCGAGGCCAAGCCGAGAAAAAAAACTGTCAGGCCGAAAACGTGCATCTTCAACTCCTTCGTCGAAATGTAGAATCTGGCGAAAAAAGTCAAAGGGCGAATCCCCCTTTGTTAAAGTAGATGCTAGTGCGGATATGTTACAGGGAGATTTCAAGCGAGTTTCGGAGGAGTTAAATCACTGAATTTGATTGAAGTGTCTAGGATAAGGTGTGGCTCAGGAGGCGCGTGGGGCTAGAAGCCAGCTGCATTGAATTTATAGCCAACACCTCGGATTGTGGTGATAAATGATTCGCCCTCGGCCTCTATTTTTGCTCGAATTCGCCGGATGTGAACGTCAACCGTCCTTGGGCCGCCAATGTAGTCCACCCCCCATACCAGGTTCAATAACTGATTTCTGTCGAATACGCGCCCTGGATTTTGCATCAGGTGCTTCAAAAGCTCGAACTCGCGAAAAGTGAGGTCCAGGAGCGCACCGTTTATGCGGATTTCGTAGTGGTCCTCATCGAGGGTGATGCCAACCGCCTGCGCACCGGTGCGGGCAACATCAGCATCGGCAGAGTTTTTCCGCTCACACAGGTTCCGAACCCGAAAGAGTAGTTCCTCCTCGCGCACAGGTTTTACGAGTACATCGTCGGCCTCTATCGGGGTCTTCATGGATTCGACTCGACCGGGCTCTGTAATAAGGAGGATGGGGAGCATGCTCCAGTTACGGATCTCCTCGGCTTTTGGCAGGGCTGGGGCGTCGTCGAGGAGGATGAGCGAGAGGCCGCGCGCACGCACCTCCTGAAGAGCGGTGTCCTCGTCCTCGGCTACCTTGCAGAAATGACCCTCATGCCGAAGGGCGCGCGTGAGCGCTTCGGCGAAGCCGTCATCTGCCGTGAATATTAAAAGATTTGCCATCGTTGCGGCACCCCTCTCGCCGAAGCAATCGGCGAATTGGGCCAGATTATATAACGGATTTCATCGCAATATGAAAGTGGATGTGGAAAAAAAGTGACTCGTTTACAGATTATGTATCAAATTTTCGCAATATGCTCAGTCATATCAACAAGGCTGTCGAGGTTGTGTGCCGACATGAAATCGTCGCAATAGGGTAGTGCCGTGCGCATTCCCCGATCAATTGGGCGGTAGCCGGGGCTGCCCAAAAGTGGGTTAAGCCAGATGAGGCGGTGGCATTTTTTGTTGAGGCGGTCCATTTCCTCGCCGAGGGTTTCGGTGTCACCGCGGTCCCAGCCATCAGAAATAATCATGACGATTGTCCGGCTGTTGAGGATGGTTCTACCGTAGTCGTAGTTGAACGTGCGGATACAATTGCCAATCTGTGTGCCGCCGCTCCAGTCGTGAACTTCGCTGGCGAGCCGCGAGAGCGCCGTTTTTACGTCCTTGTGTCGAAGGTAGGGCGTGGCGTCGGTCAGGCGTGTGCTGAAGACAAAAGTGCGCAGCGATTTGATCTCATTTTGAAGACTATAGAGAAACTGAATGAGGAACTGGCTGTAGCTATCCATCGAGCCTGAAACGTCGCAAATGAGAATGATCTGCGTTTTCTGAATCTTTCGCTTCCGACGAAAAAGCCGAAGAACCTCGCCGCCGGTGCGGATACTTTTCTTGACGCTGCGTTTGAGGTCGATTTCGCGGGCGTTGAGGTCAGATTTTTTGCGCCGGCTGATTTTTGTTGCAAGCTTGGGAACGATTTTTTGGATCAAACGCCGCAGCTCGGCGATTTGGTCGGCGTCAAAAGAAGAAAAATCTTTCCCCGAAAGGACTTCCGAGGGGCTGTAGGAGGGAGTCCCTTCCTCATCGTCCTCAGATTCGCCTGCCTCCGAGGTGGCAGCATCGTCATCCTCGGTGGGAAGGCCCGAGCTTTTCTTGCCCTCTTGTTGGTCCTGGTTCTCTGCGTCCTCGCTTTTTTCACCGCCAGCGCCTTCCTCTCCTGCGCCGTCGGGGATGTCATCATCGAAGATATCGCCCATCGATTCTGAGTTGTCGTCGCTGTAGGGATTTCCTCGCTCATCGAACCAGTACTGGCGGAACACGGCGTCGAACAGCGGAATTTCCTCGCTGCTTGAAATCATGTTGGCTCGCGTGGAGGCATATACGTAGTCGAGGTTCGTTACGTCGAGATGCTCGAAGCTGCGGAACACATCGATGATGCGTCCCGAAGTGATTTTCAGACCGGCACGCCTAAGCACGCGGCAAAAACCGATAATTTCCCCCTCGATCCCGTGTCCGGGTACGCGTACCTTTCGGCGGGGCAGGGAGCCAGCTACTACAGGTCGGATAGTCATGGCAGCACGATGGTCGGGCTAAGCCTCCACCTCCGGAGCGAGGTGAGCGGTGGCGACCATTTTATCGAGGCCTTCCTCATCCAGGCGTTTGATGTCGTCCTGGTACTTAAGGATGCACCCTATGGTGTCGCGAACAGAGTCGGCATCGAGCTCATCTTTGTGGAGCGCGAGCAGGGCCTGCGCCCAGTCGAGGGTTTCTGCGACGCCGGGCCGTTTGTAGAAGTCCATTGTCCGCGCCTCGCCCATGAAACGGCAAATTTGCTCGGCAAGATGCGGCGGGGCCTCGGGAACCTTTGTTCTGACGATCTCAACTTCTTTCTCGAACGAGGGATAGTCCACCCAAAGATATAGGCAGCGTCGCTTGAGGGCGTCGTGAATCTCGCGGGTCCGGTTACTCGTCAGGATTACAACCGGATTGCGGACGGCCTTTATGGTTCCCATCTCAGGAATGGTTATCTGGAAATCCGAGAGGATTTCCAGCAAGAATGCCTCGAACTCTTCATCGGAGCGGTCAATTTCGTCGATGAGGAGGACCGCCGGTTTTTCCTTCGAGCGCACGAGCGCGCGCAGGAGGGGACGCTCAATAAGGTACTCCTCTGAGAAAATGTCTTTCTCCACCTGCTTGGTGTCGCCTTTATTACCTTCCTCCATCTTGATGTGAAGGAGTTGTTTGGCGTAGTTCCACTCGTAAAGAGCCGAGTTCGAATCAAGACCCTCATAGCACTGAAGCCGAATCAACTCGGTATCAAGCAGTTTTGCCAGCACTTTGGCCAGCTCGGTTTTACCAACCCCGGCCTCGCCCTCAAGGAAAAGGGGTTTTTCGAGGGCAAGCGCTAAAAACAGCGTTGTCGATAGTGTGCTGTCCGCTATGTAGTCGAGGTTTCTGATGCTTTCTTGTACGGCTTCAGCCGAACTAAGATCGATGCCTGACTTCTTGCGGCCCTTAGCGCCGCCCGATTGCGATGGTGTCACAATTCCCGTCCTTTACTTGGAAGCCATTTCGTTCGCGGCTGCCTCGATGGAGTCGATGATTTTTACATATCCCGTGCACCGGCAAAGGTTTCCGGAAATGCCTACCTTGATTTCCTGGCGAGTGGGCCTTGGGTTCTCGTCGAGGAGGGATTTTGCCGCCACGATCATGCCTGGTGTGCAGAAGCCACACTGAATGCCGCCCAACTCGATGAATTTTTCTTGAATCGGATGAAGGTTATCGACAGTGCCGATGCCCTTGACCGTTGTGATGTCCCGACCATCGACCTGGACGCCCAGGGCGCAACAAGCGTTCATCGCTATGCCGTCGAGCAGAACCGTGCAGGCGCCGCAGTCGCCGGCCTCGCAGCCATTTTTTACCTCGGTGAAGCCAAGATCGCGTAGTAGATAGAGAAGCGAGGTGTGTGCATAGGCCTCGGTCTCAACCTTTGCGCCGTTCACGGTGAATGAAATCGCCTGCTTGAGGGGAACGGTCGAGGCCGAAGCTTTTTTCTTCGCTGTTTTTTTCTTGGTTACTTTCTTTTTTGCCGTCTTTTTCTTGGCAGTTTTCTTTTTGGTTGCCTTTTTCTTCACAACCTTCTTCTTAGCGACTTTTTTCTTTGCCGCCTTCTTCTTTGTAGTTTTTTTCTTTACGACTTTTTTCTTGGTGACTTTTTTCTTCGCCGTTTTCTTTCTCGCGGCGCTTTTCTTG
>JABJAL010000106.1 GCA_018669005.1 Nitrospinaceae bacterium | reverse complement strand
CCTCTCTTAGCTTGGATATGATTTGCTCGGGTGTATGGCGCTTCTTGCTCATCTAAATCCCCTCCCGGGTTGGGCGGTCTTACCAAAAGAGTATCGAATATCCTCTCTTTCAGCTTGGACCGGTTTGAAGGGGCAAGGTCAGTCGGAGATGTATTCATCGATCTCTCCTATGCCTTGGTAGGACGTTTGCGTGGCGGCGCCGCAAAGGCCTCAGTCGTATCGAGTGGTCTGGTGGGCTCGGTTGTGGGAAGCGGCGCGGCCAACATTGTCATCACCGGAACCTTCACGATTCCCCTGATGAAACGGGCAGGCTACCAGCCCCACTATGCGGCGGCGGTTGAGGCAGTCTCCTCGATTGGCGGCCACTTGCTACCTCCGATCATGGGCTCGGCGGCGTTTCTTGTCGCGGCTTTCACGGAAACAGACTACGGATGGATAGCGCTGATATCGCTCGTTCCTGCGCTGATGTACTACTTCGCGGTCTACATGTCGGTTCACTTCCGCTCGGGGATGGACGGTATTCACGGTCTGCCAAAAGAGGATTTGCCTGAGCTTTGGCCCCTTTTGAAAAAAGATGGTTATCTGCTCTTGCCGGTGGCGTTGCTTATTTTTCGGCTGGTCATTGGTCGCTCGCCTTTTGATGCTGCACTGTGGTCCATAATCTTGGCGATGGTTCTCGGTTTTTTTCGAGAGGATACCCGTCTGATTGCCTTCCCGCCGATTCTTGCTCGCGCTTTGGGCCGGCCCGGTTGGAGTACCCGAAACGATAGGCTTGAGTACCAGGCCGCCAAGCACGCCAAAGAAGTTATTGGCGAGGGGAAAAGTCCCGAGGAGGCCGGTGCGGCTGCCGCCTCTTATATAGAGAGGGCGAAAGCGGAGCCGCCCGGAGGCGCCTTGATGGAGAACTGGCAGCTTCTCGCCGGGCTGGGTCTGCTTCTTGTTCTTCCGACGATGGGACACACCTTTATCGAGTCTATATTCTGGGCGGTGGTGGCGACGACAGTGCTCTCCTCCCCGCGCGTTATCGACGGGCTTGAGCAAGGGGCGATTAACTCGCTCATTATCGGTGTGACGGCAGGGGTGATGGGCATCGTGCTTGCCGGAGTTTCGATGCCCGGCCTCGGCATCAAATTCTCCTCGATTATCCTGGGCTACTCGCATGCTCTTGATAACGCTTTCGGCATTACGGGAACAGCGCTTCCGGTGGCGATTTTTCTTTGCGCCGCCGCGAGCTACATCATGGGAATGGGCATGACGATCACGGCGAGCTATGTGCTGCTCTCGATCCTCGCCGTGCCTGCACTGGTGGAGTTAGGTGTCCCGCTTCTGAGCGCGCATCTGATGATTCTGTGGCTGAGCCAGGACGCATCGCTTACGCCGCCCTTTGCGCTGGGGGCATTCATCGCGGCGGGTGTGGCGGGCGCCGATCCGATGCGCACAGGATTTGCCTCGCTCAAACTGGCCAAGGCGCTTTATATCGTTCCTTTCCTGATGGCCTACACCCCAATCAATATGACAAAGGGTGCTGGGTGGTTCGATATCGGCACCGTCTGGCTTACAGGATTCATGGGGTTTTTCTGTGCCTCGGCGGCACTTGAGGGCTACATGCGTCGTAAATTGCAAACCTGGGAGCGAATTGTCTTTGTGGTGGCGAGTATTCTGTTGTTCTTCTATGTGCCCTGGATGAAGATCACGGGAACGCTAATTATGGTTGTCATGGTAGCCATTCAGTATACGGGTGTGAAGGACGAAGGCGCGGCCCCTCCGCGGGGAAAACCGCAACCAGCTTAATTTCACTTGAAATTTTTCGATAGCTCTGCGGCCAGCGCCTGGATGTCGAGAGAGTAGTTGATTGTGTGCGCCAGGATATGATTCGTGCCTATGAAGAAATTACCCGCTTTCACAACATGCCCCGCCTGCCGGGGAGCGTACCTCTAGCCGGGTTTTATGCTGGCTGGGGTTGGGGCATTCCGCCCTCGCGGGTTTCTCTCTCGTTGATAAAGTAGACGAGTACCGCCGCCTGGACGCACAAATAGGCCGCCATGGCGAAGGCCAAATCGTAGCTTCCCGTCACATCAAAGATATAGCCGCTCAACCAAGCACTCAGTCCGGCGCCAATTTGATGGCTCACCGAGATGAGCCCGAAGAGCATGCCCACGTTTTTCGCGCCGAAGAAATCTGCAGTCAACGCCGAGGTAAGCGGCACGGTGGCGATCCATGAAAAACCGATCATCATCGGCGTCGCCCACACCGTTACATCGTTCTTAAAGAAGATGAACAGAAGAAATCCCAGGCTGCGAAAAAGGTAGACGCAGCTCAGCGGGATCTTCCGACCGATTTTATCCGAGAGTGGGCCTACCATCAACACTCCCACCGTATTCAGAGCCCCGCCCGCAGCGAAAGCCGTCGCCGCCAGGATGGGCGAGAAGCCCACATCGCTCGCAAAGGGAATCCAGTGCACCGCGATGACCGTCACCGTGAATCCGCAGGTAAAAAAGCTTGAGAGCAAAAGAATGAAAGGTTTTTTGAGAAGGCACTGAATCCAATGTAAATCGTATGGGACGATGCGTGTCTGAGATTTGTCAGGCGATGTCCTCGCGTCCGCCGAGGTGAGGCCCATGTCCTCCGGACGGTTTCGGATGATGAGAAAGCAGATCGGAACGATGATGGCGAGGACCACCATTCCCGACCAGAAAAACGTCGAGCGCCAGCCCATGGCGGCGAGCATGATCGCCAGCACCGGGATGATGGTGGCCTGGCCAAGGCTCGATCCGGTCGAGGCGATAGAGAAAGCCAGCCCGCGCCGTTCCACAAACCACCACGAGATCAGCGGGGAGACGGCTGTGGCGCTGTTGCCAATTCCTGACATCCCCAGGACGATACCGTAGAAAAAAAAGAAGCCCCAGATCGAGTGAATCTGGCTCATCCCGAAAATCGCGAGCCCGGTTAGGGCGACGCCGATGGTGATGATCGTCCGGGAGCCGAAGCGGACGATCAAAAGCGCTCCGAAGAACTGTGAGAAGCCAAAAAGGATGAGCGAGAGCGAAACCGGCAGCGAGATCATCGCTCTGCTCATGTTGAAATCTTCCTGGATGGGTATCAAGAAAGTGCCGAAGGACTGGCGCAGCGAGCCCCCGAAGAGGCGGAACAGAACTACCACCGCCAGGATGTACCAGCCGTAATAAAGACCCCGAGATGGGGTATTCTCAGTGGATTTCTTTGTTGTCATGAAGCCCCCAGTTAACGGAAAATTAAATCCGGTTTCGCCAATAGACGAGGCGCGCATGGTAGGGGCGATGGGGGAGAATGCGCAAGGGGAGAGGGGGTGTGCCCTTTGGATTTTTCTGATCTACCAAGGGCCATAAAGGCGGAGATGGTGAAATTGCATGAGACGGCAACATTGAGTTGCTCACCCGTCCACGCAGGCCGACGCAATTTCCTGGATGTGCCTGTGATCTGTGCCGCAGCATCCGCCGAGGTAAAGCTCGCCCGAGAGTTGCGGGAGGTCTTTTCGGAAAAGGGGCATAGTTAATCTCCAGGCACAAGAAAGCCGACAATATTTATTTCCAGCGGTGTGATTTTCTATCTATTGTTATTCAATTGTGTTGGAACTTGTAAAATTATAAATGATATTCAGGGAACATTCCAGAGAAATTGATCCCCTACCTTCCGTATTTCCCCCAGCCTTTTAAGTGTCCCCGGATGTAGCAGATTTGGCCTACATGGGAGATATGATCGCCAAAAAAACGTCCCAGCACTTCGCCGACGGCGACATTGCTGCCGCGCCCAAAATCATCGACTTGGGCATCAAGATTAAAGTCCGTGAGATCGGATAGACAGTGTTTTGTCTTGAGGCGGACAGCGGCCGCGTAGTCGATGAGTGTTTCTTTCGTTGCGCGGAAATTTTTCACTTGCTCGATGGTGTGGCCAGCTCCGGTGTCCTCGGGCGTAGCCGGTCGGCTAAATTTTTCGTGCCACCCTTCCCCGATCCATATCTGGGGGCGGTCTGAGATGTGTGAGAAAACGAGGTCTTCGTAGCGGGTCATGTGCCAGGTTAGCCAGCCGATGGGGTTGTCTTCCGTGCCAGCCTGGAAGTAGAGATCTTCCTCGGTAATTTCTTCCATAACGTTCTTCATCTGGCCAGCGTAGGCATCAAGGCGGCCAAGGATGATGGTTGTTGCGTTCATTTTAAAACTCCTGTTTATCTTTGGGTGTTTTAAGATAGCTCCACGCGAGGCGGGGTTATTAATTTACTGGATGCTGTCCACTATCTTCAATTTTCGGAAGGTCGATTTTGGCTTTTGCCGATGCGTGGATGCACAGCATATTAACCGACGGTACACCCAGATAAATATTTTCGGTATCGCCATTAAAATTATTTTCGTTGAACAGCGGGGTGATATGCCACCAAAGGTCGTAGTCGAGGCTAAACAAGTGTTCGATAAGATCTTTTGATCGGTCGAGGCGGTCGTTTTCGATGTACATGACCGGGCTGAATTGTTTGATGATATTCTCGGCGCCTTCCAAAACTTTTTTCTCCATTCCTTCGACATCGATTTTGAGAAACTTGAGTTTTGGAAAACGAAACAAATCGTCCAGGCGCATTTGCTGCACCTCGTAGCCGGCTTCATTCGACCCCATGGCGACTCCGCCGTAATTGTTTTCCTCCACATAGTTAAAGTGGGGAACAAGGGCCGTGCCAGCCTCATTTGATAGCGCCAAGTTCAGGCAATCGACGTTCGTCAGCGAATTGATGGAAATGTTTCCGCACAGATTCTGGTAAAGGGTGGCCTGGGGCTCGATGGCGACGACACGCCCTTCAAGCCCGACGAGCTTTGCGAGCCCGACCGTGTGGGCGCCGATGTTGGCTCCTGCCTCGATGATGACATCGCTCGGCTCGCATAGCGCCTTGAACAAAACCATTTCTTGATACGAGAATTCGCCGTACTTGATGAGCGAGCGCCCAACGTAAATGTCATTTTTGTTCGCGATAAATTCTCCGTCGCGACACGAAACGACTACGTTAAATTCGTTTTCCATTTAGCTATCCTGATTTTTCAGTACACAAAAACCCTGAGCCTCGATTCTAAACGCGTTGTTGAACTTTGAGCGAAAATTCTCAAGTGCGATGACACCAGCTAGTTCAACAAGCTCCTCGACGCTGAACTCTTCTTGTAGGTCGGTGAAAAAATCATCAGTGACGTCCATTTCGGTTCGTGTCATGCGCTCGGCGAATTCAATCGCCAGCCTATCGCGGAGGGTGAAGCGTGAGTCGTTCTGGTAACTGTCCAGAGCGCCAATTTTATCGAGGGTGAGACCGCTATCCATCCCACGGGATGAATTGATGTCCACTCAGAAAGGGCATCCGTTGATGCTGGAGACTTTCACGTTGACTAACGCCTTGAGGTCTTCGCCCAGCAGGCCGGATGCTTCCACCCCCTGGCTGAGTAAATTGTGCCCTTGCAGGATGGTTGGTCGGTGGGCGTAGATTTTCGAGGTGTTGAAAACGAACCCGTGCGCTTTTATCTGGCTCTCGAACGCTTCTTTGGCGATGGGGTCTTCCGGCGTTCTAGTTACTTCAGGGATGCGGGCCATTCGCGGGCCTCCTAAATAAATGGGCTAAAGCCACATTCTAACTCGGCTGCGGTAGTCGAGATATTCTTCTCCGAAAAGGCGTTTGAGCGTTTCTTCCTCGGGGAGAATAAAAAATTTCTGGAAGATCAGCACAAAAACGAGACCCGAGAGCATAACGGGCGTCGAGACGAGCAACCAACCGACCCCGGCGATGATCAGCGCCATGCCCAGATACATCGGGTTTCGGGAAATGCGCATCGGCCCATCGGTGACGAGGGCGGAGGGTGCCTCCCAAGGTTTGTAGGTGGTGCCCCTGAGCTGAAAGGTCTTAAACGCCTGGGCCATCAGCCATAAACCGAGACCCATTGGGCCTATTCCGATCGAGCGGAAACCCCATCCGATTGGCGGTTTTGTGAAGTCAAGCAGGGAGTCCAGAATAAGACCACCGAGCAGGCAGAAAAGCGCGATGAGCGGTGGTATTTTTAATAGTTGCCCTAACAAAGATGTCTCCTCACTTTTGCCAGTGCTTAAATACCCCGTGCGATGAGGTCCACCCCATCGGTGCTGATGAATTCGCATTCGATAATTTCACCGGCAGTGGCCTCGGTTTCGTCTAAAAACACCTCGCCGTCCACCTCGGGGGCCTGGTGGCGGGTTCGCCCGCGAAGGAGCCCCTCGGCGCTGATACCCTCGACGAGAACATCAGCCCTTTTTCCGAAAAGCGCCTCGTTGGCTTCGGCCTGTATCCCTTCCTGAAGCTCGAGAAGGCGATTCAGTCGCTCCCGCGTAGCTTCTAGCGGAACCGGGTTCGGTAGGCGCGCGGCTATCGAGCCCTCCTCGGGCGAGAAGGCAAACGCCCCTAGCCGTGTGAAGCGTACCTCACGAACGAAATCGAGCAAAAGCTCAAAGTCTGCTTCTGTCTCGCCAGGAAACCCGACGAGCATCGTTGTTCTTAGTGCACAGCCTGGTATTGCTTGGCGCATGCGCTCGATAAGCTCACGTGTTCCCGCCTCGTCTATTCCCCGACGCATGGCGGTGAGCACCGGAGTGGCGATGTGCTGAAGGGGCATATCGATATACTCAACGACCTTTGGCAAATCGCAGATGGCCGAGAGAAGTTCATCCGTCACCCCGCGTGGGTAGTTGTAGAGAATACGAATCCATCGCAGGCCATTGACTTCGTTCAGCGCCTCTAGAAGTTTTGCAAGAGAAGAGCCGCCGCCGAGGTCTGTGCCCCAACTCGTGATTTCTTGGGCAAGAAGGTTCACTTCTTTTACCCCGGCCTCGGCGAGGGCATGGGCCTCCTCGATGATGTGTTCCGTCTCGCGGGAGCGGAAACGGCCCCTGAAGCGCGGTATGACGCAAAAAGTGCAGGGTCGTGAGCAGCCCTCGGCCACCTTGAGATAAGCGCTAGGGCCGGGCTCTGAGAGAATACGCGGCAGACGGCGGCTGTAGTCCATCAAGGTATCGGAGAACGCCTCGCGGGCTGGCTTTGCTCCCTTGGATTTTGCGGCGAGCAGTTCTGCGATGCGGTCGTATTCCCTTGTGCCCAGGAAAAGATCCACCTCGGGCAAGCCCTGCGCCAGCTCGCCCCGATATCGCTCCGCAAGACATCCGGCGACGATAAGGGATTCTAAGGGCCCCTCGTTTTTTAGTTCAGCGAGATCGAGAATCGTATCAATCGACTCGCGCTTGGCATCCTCTATAAATCCGCACGTGTTGACGATGGCGACTTGGGCCTCGCCGGCATCTGCCACCAGGCGGTAGCCCGCTCGCGACAGCGCGGCGAGCATGATTTCACTGTCCACCGTGTTTTTCGCGCAACCCAGCGAAACAAGCGCGACGGTGGGAGCCCCTTCTGCTGGAGGGGGCGCAGCGTGGCTGACGAGAGGCATTTCGGAAATATCTTTTATTTCGAGAAAGCCGCTGCTCATTCGGGCCCTCCCGCTTGAATCGATGTTGAGGCACCGGGATCTAGGTGCCATTCGTCCCTCGGGTGGTTGAAATAGCGTATCGCGACTTCGGGCGCCTCCTCGCGAAGGACCTCAAGCAATCGGAGCATGCCGATCGCCTCGCCGGTTTCTTCCTCGTCGCCCAATGTTTCGAGATAGAGCGCCGGATCGATGCACAAGTTTTTCATTTGGAGCACATGGAGCCCGGTGCGCCCGCAAAAATCTATCAGCGCCTCGACTTCGGCTTCTCGATCCGTTACCCCCGGGAAAACAAGATAGTTGAGCTGGGTGTAGAGGCCCGCTCCGACAGCGGCTTTAACCGTGTCCTCGACCTCGGAAAATTCATAGGTTTCGGGTCGGTAGTAGGCCCTGTGGCGCTCCGGGATGACGCTGTTCGTGCTGATGCGAATGCTTTCGAGCCCCGCCGTTGCGAGCCTTTCGATCCACTCAGGGCGGCTGCCATTTGTGTTGAGATGGAGGGTGCCCCGGTCGGCCCGCTCTCGGATGAGGCGGCAGGCCCGCTCGATGATCCCGGCTTGAAGTAGAGGCTCACCTTCGCAGCCCTGCCCAAAGCTGGCCACAGCTTTCTCGGCGTTCTCAAGATGTGGGACCGCTATTTCGGCCAGCTCCTCAGGGGTGGGGACGAATTCGATTCGCTCGTGGCTCGCCGGGAAAAGACCATCCGGCTGAAGCGAGATACAGCCCCGGCAGTCGGCATTGCAAAGCGGCGCGATAGGCATGCCCATCTCCCACCTCCCGGAGAAGAAATTTTTTGCTGCAAAACAATGAGACTCCGTCGCGCAATGCTCAAGATGGGGGATCATTCGGTTTTTCGGAAATTTTCCCTTCGCCTCTTTAAGCCGCTCCGGGAGGTTGCGGTCATCGTATTCCTCTGGTTGCCAGCGCGGGCAGTCGTCCACTTGCACTGCCGCGCAAACGAATTGATCGCCCTCGGGGTCGTATCCGAGTGCCGTGTAGGCCCATAGCGGCAGCGGGGCGGCGCCTTCTTGTCGCTCGGCAAATGGCAAAAGGGTGCGCATCCATCCCGGCGAGGGGAAAGTGCAAGCCGCCTGGGGCGTTTCGGGACCATCGCCCCAATCGACATTGTCGATGGTGGTGAGTTCATCGATTTCGGCGTCGCCACCAACCGGAAGGGATTCAGGTATCGTGAAGAAGCGGCTTCCCTCGGGAAGCGGTGAAAGCTCCTCGGACTCCGGAGCGACGGCCTCTGAGCCGAGCGCACCGACCATCAATAATTCGGGATGCTCAAAAAGCTGGCCCTTGGAATCGGCCATTACCATGAGAGGGGTCATATATTTAAAGGGGTCCCATTCTGCGAATTTTTAACGATCCGCTATGAAGCCGATGTAGCGTGGCGAGTTGTAGCTCCGGCGAATGAGGTCGAATGATTGGCGCACGCCATCGAGCTGGCGGTACATTCTTAGGCCGGCGGCAGATGGAATACGTTTGGTTTCCAGTTGGCGACCCACCGCAGCCAGGCGATCGCTGGCGTCCCGAAGAAGGCGGCTCTCGGAACCGATGAGAGAGATTTTGCGGTTTTCGATAAACTTATTCACCGCGCCCAGGTGGGCAAGCGTGTCCCTGTGTTCGCGTAAAAGAGCAGTTCGGTTCCGGTCGAGGAGTACCCTGTTGATGAGGTCTCCACTGGCCTTTCCGATTCCACTGACTACTTTTCCGGCCGCCCCGACTCCACGTAAGGGGAGGCTGAGGGTTTCGTCAGTTGTTTTAATTGCCGTTTTACTGCATCCGGCTATTACCACCGCGTATAGGGCGAGCACGCATATCGTTGACACGATTTGGCGAGAGGCCATCGGTAACTCCTTAAAAAAATCTATAAATTGACATACGGGGCAATATAGAGGCCCGTAAATCCTTAAAAAACCAGGAACATAGAAATCCCGCCCCTCGAAAATATCAGAAGCGCCGGAGATGATCCAACTGAATATCCTTTCTGTGTGTGTGTGGACAAACTCCGCCTCGCCATGGGTATACTCAGGCAGGAAATACGGAGAGGAAATTCTGGTTAGATGATAAATTTGTCTTCATAAAGTCGTCTGTGCATATTGTAAGCAATTCGGCTTTTTATTGTTTCAGGAGGATGTCCAAGTGTGGCGTGATGAGAGTCTTGCCCGTGTACCACTCATAAAATCTGAGACCGAACGAGTTTCAGCTCTCTGGCGGGGGATTGGCGATGATGATTGGGCGCGGGATACTTTTTGTCCGGGCTGGACGGCTGCGCACGCGATTAGTCATGTGACGACCGGTGGTGCGTTTTACGGAAACAGCATCCGGCGAGCGCTCGACGGCCTTCCGCCCGAGCCACCCTATGGTAAAGACGCCAAGGAATTTTGGGCCATCCGCAAGGTTAAGGGCGAGGAGCTGATGGCGCTCCCGCGCGATGAGATGATGGATATCTTTGATTCAACCTCAGCCGATTTTCAAAAAGACGCTGAGCGCATAACGAAAGATGACCTCGACAAGCTTGGCTATCATCCGAGGGGACTTAACTTCATTAAGGCTTGGATTGGGATGCGTCTCGTCGAACTCGTCGTTCACGATTGGGATATACGCTGGGGCGCTGATCCTTCAAGCCGGGTTGTGCCGCAGGGTGCCGAGGGAATGCTCGTTTTCGTTCCTGACTTTATGGTGCGGCTCTATAATGGTCGAGACAAGCCTCCTTTCGAGGGCCGCTTTCATTTTATATCGACGGCGCCCGCTTTCGAATGGACGGCTGAGATCAGCGGTGAGACGCTCTGTGTCTCCTCGGAGATTTCCGGTGATTATCAGGCGGTAATTACCGCCGATGCCGAGGCGCACCTTCTCCTCCCCTACGGCCGGATGAAGCGCAAGGCGGCTGAAGCCGAAGGCCACCTCAAGGTCGAGGGTGATATCGCCGCCGCCGATCTTTTGTTGAACGTTGTCTATACGACATACTAAGAATTGGATTTATCCGCTGCCGTAGTGTCTGTGGGCGGGAGGTTTGAAACCTGATGCCTGGTGAGCGAATTTTGGTGGTGGATGACGAGGAGCGGATGTTGCAGCTCCTCGACAAATTGCTTGTGGGCGAGGGGTATGAAGTCCGCACGGCATCAAGCGCTGACGAGGCGCTCCGAATCCTCGGCGACACCGACTACAATCTTGTGATTTCTGATGTTCGCATGCCCGGCATAGACGGCATGACGCTCCTCCGTACGCTTGGCGAGCAGGGCAGCTCTGCCACCGTTATCTTGATGACGGCCTACGCTTCTGTCACTTCCGCCGTCGAGGCCATCCAGGCCGGCGCCTTCGACTACCTGACAAAGCCCTTTAAGATCGACGAAATGCTTCTCGCTGTGCGTAAATCGCTTGAATCGCACCATCTTCGCCGTGAGGTGAAATCCCTCCGCAAGGAGGTGCATGACAAATATGGGTTGGAGGGCATTATCGGCAAGAGCAAGGCGATAACCCAGGTTTTCGACATGGTCAAACGCATCGCTAAAACCCAAAGCACGGTGCTTGTTGAGGGGAAAAGCGGCACAGGCAAGGAGTTGATCGCCAAGGCGCTTCATTTTCACAGTGATCGCAGCGAGAAGCCCTTTGTTGCCGTCAATTGCAGCGCAATTCCCGAAACGCTGATGGAGAGTGAACTGTTCGGTCACACGAAAGGCTCATTCACCGGTGCCGTCTCTAGTCGGGCGGGTCTTTTCGAGGAGGCGAACGGCGGAACCTTGTTTCTCGACGAGGTGGGCGAGGTGCCTCCGTCAATTCAGGTGAAGTTGCTTCGTGCGCTCCAGGAGCGTGAAATCCGGCGAATTGGCGGGCGAGAGAATATCTCGATCGACGTGCGTGTTATTGCGGCGACAAACCGCAATCTTGAGGAGATGACCCGCCAGGGAGATTTCAGGGAAGATCTCTATTACCGGCTGAATGTGATTCCCATTCTCTTGCCCGAGTTAAGCGAAAGGGATGATGACATTATTTTGCTGGCCGATCATTTTGTCGAAAAATTCTGTGCCCGCAACGTCGTCCCGCTCAAGAAAATATCCCGCGCGGCGCTTCGCCGACTCATGGGATATCGCTGGCCGGGGAATGTTCGCGAGCTTGAAAATGTTATGGAGCGCACCGTCGCGCTCTGCGATCAGGAGGTTATCGAGGAGGATGACATCCCGCCAGGCGTCAATGGCAACGGAGTCGGGGCGCCAGGGCCGCTCGTCGGCTCGGAAATTAGTCTCGATGAACTCGAACGCCGCCATATCGAATCCGTGCTATCCCGGGTGGGGGGGCATCAGGTCCGCGCATCGAGCATACTGGGTATCGACAGGCGCACCCT
>JABJAL010000105.1 GCA_018669005.1 Nitrospinaceae bacterium | reverse complement strand
CTGTGTCGTAATGAAGGTAGGCAGAGTCTCCGGGGCCCAATTCCTTGCCTAGCCGCTCACAGGCGGCCTTGGGCGGCATTTCGTTGCGAAGTGCGCCGTAGATATCGCCCACACCATTGGTGACATGCATTGGTGCAATCTGCTCGTCGAATCCGGTGGGGTCAGAGGTGTTCCGGTAGTGGAGTTTTCCAATCGAGACCACAGAGTGACCAGTCGCTTGAAGGCGGTGTCCCCAGCTGGGCACGCTCCCATCATAAGGGTGGGCGCCGTCCCAATTTTCAATCTGATGTACGTAACGCCCCGTGGCGAGGGACGCTCGCGCGGGAACGCACAGAGGACAATTGGTGTATGCGCTCGTGAACCGGGTGCCCATGGCGGCGAGACGATCTAGGTTTGGCGTCTTTACCATGGGATGGCCGTAGCAGCCGAGGGCGTTTACGTTGTGCTCGTCGGCCATGATGAAGACAAGATTCGTGGACTTCACGTTATGCTCCTGGAAATAATCAATAGAAGAATCGGAGTTTGCGAATAACCGGTTTCGCTAATTATACTATTTATCACAGGAGAATTGGAATCATGGCTGGAGAGGGAAACCATATATGTGGGGCTGAATATTTTGGGCTGTCTCCCACTGATACTGTATAATCTCCTGTTGTATCGTTGTGGCATGCGATGTTACTTATTAGCGCCGAGTTGGGACTCCAAAATCCCCGCGCCCAATTGAGTGAGCGTGGGAGAGTGCCGATTAGAAAAAATATTTTATTTTATTTATTTAAGTGTCAATAAAACAGATGGTTGATAACTGGTAGTTAATGTGGGGCATCCGCGTATAGCCCAGAGATCAAAAGTATTTTGCTCCAAAACAAAATATCTATAAGGAATTCTCTGTTTTTCTCGGTGTTATCCCTGTAGAATAGTAAGTAATACAAGCCGCCTACCACATACATTTTAAGAGGGTTTGATTATCTCCGGGACGTTTCCCGTCAGGGAAATTAAACACTCGTTTCCGCTCAAGCGCTTCTTGGCATTCGGTCTGATGTTTATCGTCCTCAATTTCGTATTTGCGCTCTCAGCCGAGGCCATATGCAAGCCTGGTCTCGTTCGGCGGGACGGTCGCTTCATTCCGGTTTCCTGGAATCTAGATCGGCAACGCCTGCCCCTCGCCCGATTGGCGAAGGCGGGGCTTACCCTTGGGCTGCGATATATGGCGCATTCGAGTTTCCTTCTCACCGGCCCCAAGGGGGGCAGGGTGCTCACTGATCCCTACTGGACAACGCCGCCCAATCCGCTCCCTCAGGCTGTATCGGTTTCAAACTGGCATGACACGCACTCACAAACCGGCCCTTATGAGGGCAAGGCAAAAATTTTCTTCGGTGCCTCGCCCGAGGGAAGACCCAACAAGGTTGACGAGCTTATTAAGGGTATCCGGGTATTTTCCTTTCCCCAGATTGTTGGCAACGCGGAGTCACCCTATGTCATTAACACGGTGTTTATCTTCCAGGCAGCGGGGATTTGTGTGGCCCATTTGGGCAATGCCAGATTCGGCCCCTCCGAGGGCCAGATACGGGCGCTTGGAAAAATTCACGTCATGTTGTTGCCCATCGATGGAAGAAACAATCTCACCCACGAGGAGGGGGCAAAGCTCGTAAAACGCATAGGGCCCAACATCGTTGTGCCGATGCACTACGCAGGGCCCGAATTGTCCACGATGTTTGCCCAGGCGATGAAGGTCGAGGGTTTTGAGCGGGTGAAGTTGGCGAAATCCCCGGCCCTTAATCTTTCTCTCAGGAAACTACCGCCCCCCACGGTACTAACTATTTTGCCACCCACTGAAGATGTTCCCTGATAAGGCCCTGAGTCGCCGTCATTTCCTCGGCTACGCCGCAGCCATTGCCGCTGGTGCGCTTGCGCCTCCCGCAGGCACTTGGGCGCAGAGCCCAGCCGAGGTGAAAAGCAGCGCAAACAAGCCGCCGCCCGCCTTTGTTCCCGGTCAGATTCGCTATCGAGGTGGCCGCTGGCAGGAGTATCCCTCCGCCATGGCCTCGATGCTCGATGAAATCAGAAAGCGAACGAGCATCGACTCCGGCCCCGAGGCCCAGGTTGTCGATCTCTCATCCCCGGAACTATTCAAATATCCTTTTCTCTATCTCTCGGGGCGCTATGATTTCGATTTGCCCGAGGCCGCAGAGATTGATCGACTTCGTCGTCATCTGACTTACGGCGGGTTTTTGTTGGTGGATGATGGCCTTGGCGTGAAAAACGAGGGTTTTGGTCTAAAGGCGAGAGAGCTTATCGCCAAACTCTTCCCGCGCGAGGCGCTTGAGCCCCTTCCCAACGATCATGCGCTGTTCAAGAGCTACTACCTCATTCGCTCGGTCGGCGGTCGGCAATCGGTCAGCCAGGAGCTTGAAGGGGTGAGGCTGGGTGGTTTTACGCCGCTCGTCTATTGTCGCAACGATTTGGGCGGGGCCTGGGCGCGTCGGCCCGATGGTGGCTGGGTCGAGGGTTGCTCGCCCGGGGGGGAGCCCCAGCGAAAGTCCGCATTTCAACTGGGCGTGAACATCGTCCTCTATGCGATGACGGGCAACTACAAACAAGATTTGATACATCACCCAATTATCCAGCGCCGTTTGAATCAGGGGTAAGCCGATGGATTTGAGTTCTATATATTGGCCGGGCGGCGCGCCGCTATGGATGATTGCGCTCCTGGCTATCGTGCTGGCCGAAAGCATGCGCAGGCGGATTCCGTTCCTCAGAGAAAAACTCTCCTCTGGCCGAACATATTTCCTCCTCACCCTTCGCGGCGCGTTGTACGCCCTGATCCTTTTCTTCCTAACCGGGCCTACCCTGATGGAGGAGAGCGAGCGGGTGTTGCCGCCAAGGTTACTTGTCCTGGTGGATAGCTCGGCGAGCATGGGCGTCAAGGATGCTCCCGGTGGCAAGACGCGCGCCTCCTCGGCGCTCGGTGCGTTGCTCAAAAGCGATAAAAAAAAGTCTGCTGAGTCTGGAGAGGCCGGTAAAGCTGTTGAGACTGATGAGGCCGCAGAGGGCGGTGAGGCGAAGGGTCTTCTTGATCGGCTCTCTGAGTCCTACGACGTGCGGGTGAGGCGGTTCGATTCGACCAGCGCCCCGCTGTCGCGCAATGAGCTCTCGCAACTCTCTCCCGTGGGACAGGGAAGCGACGCCCTGCAATTTATCCGGGCCGCGATCTCGGGGGGGCAAGGCGCGAAATCGGAAAGAGGTGAGGCCGGGGAGGCTGTGGACCGGCCCGCTGCCGTTGTTTTGTTGTCAGACGGAGGGGACACCTCGGGTGGCGCGTGGCCTCCGGTGGACATGAAGCGCCTTCCGCCGGTTATTGCCCTTGGTTTTGGGTCCCCGCAGCGTTATCGGGATATTTCTCTACACGATGTGCATGCCCCGAGGCTGGCCTTTGAGAACAAAGAAGTGCGCCTCGACGTGACGCTTTCCGTGAAGGGATATGTGGGCCAGAAACTCCCCATCGCCCTCACGCGGGGGGCGCGCGTCATCAGCACACAGAGCATCGACGTTGGGCGAGACCCGAGCCAGGTTAAAGTTCACTTTAAATTCACTCCCCGCGATGTGGGAAGTTTGCTCCTCGCGCTAGAGACTCCCGTCCAGGGGGGAGAGATGGTTGAGTCGAACAACCGCGTGGAAATTCCTCTTGAGGTGCGTCGCAACAAAATTCGCATGCTCACCATTTCGGGCTCCCCCTCGTGGAACTACCGCTTCTTCAGGATGGCCCTCAAAAGAGACCCCTCGATCGATCTCGTCTCGTTCGTTTTTTTGCGCACATCAGAGGACGACCCCGGTGTTCCAACCCGCCAGTTGAGCCTCGTGCCCTTTCCTGTGGACACGCTCTTTCTTGAGGAGCTTAAAAATTTCGACATCGTGGTTTTCGATAATTTCTCGGCCAACGCCTATTTTAGTAATTATTACCTCCAGCGGGTGTATGATTATGTAAGGGCGGGCGGTGGCTTTCTCATGTTCGGCGGGGACAAATCGTTTGCCTCTGGTGGATATGCGCGCTCGCCGGTCGAGAAAATGTTGCCCGTCCAACTCTTGCCGGAAAATGATTTTGTTTTTGATTTAAAATTTGCAGGCAAGTTGACGCCAGCCGGAAATCGCCATCCCATCACCCGCCTTTCTCCCGATCCTGCGACCAACGAGCGGCTCTGGTCGAAATTTCCTCCGCTGAATCAGGGGAATCTGACGTCACCTGGAGCCGAGGGAACGGTTCTTGTTGCCTCAGGAGAGGGTGAAACTTCGGGAGCGCCTCTTCTTGCCGTTCGCCGCCTTGGCGAGGGACGCGTGCTGTCAATTCTGAGCGATGATATGTGGCGCTGGAACTACGGGATGGTGGCCGCCGAGAAAACCAATCGTCTCTACCTTCGCCTGATAGCCCAGATGGTTCGTTGGCTCTCGGGCGGCCCTGGCGCCTCGCAAGTGGAAATTCTCCCCGAGGCCGAGCCGGCAAAAGATGGGGCTTATGTAATTCGCCTACAAGTTCGCGACGATTCGTTCGTACCCGCCGCTGGGGCGCAGGTGCGCCTCACGCTCCGAGATCCATATGGTATGCGCCATAACGTGCCCGCCGTGTTTCGCCCAGAGACAGGAGAGTTCGAGGCGAGGTTTATGCCGAGGGGGCGCGGAAGCTATCGCGCTGAAGTTGAGGCCAGACAAGGCGAGCGCTCACTGGGTAGCTCGATTCGCACCATCTCGGTGGGCGGGGAGGCTGGCGGCGCCGAATGGGCTGATGCAAGCCCACACTTTGAACGCCTCAAAACGCTTTCAAAGGGAACGGGCGGCATTTTTATTCCGGCGAACATGATTCGAGCGAGCAAGCAGGATATAGCCGACCGTGTCTTGAAAACCCTGGAGGGTAGGGTTCCTCCCAGGCTCACAGAGGTTCGCGATGTGCGCCTTTGGAGTATTCCCTGGATTGGTTTTATTCTAATTCTTTTGCCGGCTGTTGAGTGGACGATGAGACGGCTTTGGGGGTTGGCATGAGCCCGGAAAAATCTTTTTGGCTGATACGTGATTTTCTAGGAAATGTAATCTCGGGGCGCCAGAGGGTCAGGCGGCTAGAGGCTTTGGTGTTGCTGCTGCTCGGCCTGGCGTTTGCGTTGTTACTGGCGCCTGCGGCCGTCATGTCGCAGCCCCTCTGGGGATACTCGGCGGTTGTTTATCTAGGCGCCATAGTGCTGATTCTTGCGGCAGTGGCATCTCGGGCCGCCTGGATATTAAAGCGCCCGCCGACGCGAGAGAAAATCGCTCTTGAGATCGAAACCGAACGGGGCGATTTGGGCAACAATTTAATCAGCTCGCTTCAGCTTTTCCCGACCAAAGATTTGCTCGCCGAGGACGATCCGACATCTCCAGAACTGATCGATGCGCTCGTGTTTGAAACCGCCGAGCAGGTGGAAAAACTGGACCCCGTAATTTTCGTGTCCAATGCCGCGCCGCGCCGGATGGGCCGCCTGCTGGCGGCGCTGGGCGCAACCGTTATGTTCGTGGCGCTTTCATGGCCGGGCGTTTACCCGAGGGCGGGCTACCTTCTTGCCAACGCAATTGACTTGATGCCCTCGCGAATCACGCATTTACACCTTTCGGCATCTGTCGTGCGAATCCTTCCCGGGACAAATGTTTTGTTCGATGTCCGCACCGAGGGAATGGTGCCTGGCAAGGTGGCGCTGGAAATATTGGAGCCTGCGGATGCGGCGGCGGGCGCTGATAATCGACATGGCGGTGTTGTTCCGATGGAAGAGCTGGGCGAGCATCAATTCAGATTGAAATGGCGGGCGGGTGATGGCGATGTGCGCGTTTTGGCGCGCTCGGGGCGTTTTCGCTCTGCGCCTGTCGACATCAAGGTGGTTGCTCCCCCGCGCACTGAATCGATTGAACTGGTGAGTTATCCGCCCGAATACACCCCGTTCCCGCCCTCCCGGCAAACCGAATCGGCCGACATTAAGGCCTATCTTGGCACATCGATAAAAGTGCGCGTGAAGCCCGACAAGCCGGTCAAGGAGGCGGTTATCGCCCTGACCGACGGATGGCAGATCCCCCTAAAGCCGGGCAAGGATGGATACCTAGAGGGAGCAATGCTGGTGGGCAGTCCGGGTTCCTATCAGATTAAGCTCAAGGATTTTGACGGCTTCGAGAACTTGAGGCCGCCACGCTATCGCATCGATATCATACCCGACACCTCGCCTCAGGTGACCATCGCAAAGCCTGGCAAAGATGTGGACATGGAGACTGATGACGCGGTGCGGCTCCTCTGGCGGGCAAAAGATGATCTGGGTGTCCAGGGAGTGAGTCTTGAGGTTCAGATTGGAAGGAGTGCGCCTCGACGAATTCGTCTTTGGGGCGAGGAGCGAGCAAAGAAAATAGTCAAAGGAACCCATGTTATCGATCTACGGGCCTATGGCATGAGGCCGGGGGGCATGCTTGCCTATCGAATAGTGGCCGAGGACACGGATACGGTTAGCGGACCCAAGCAGGGCGCGAGCCCGTTCTATCGGGTCAAGATACGGAACCGAGAGGCGGTTATCGCCTCGCTGGACAGCAAGCTCAACGAAATATCCTCGAATCTTCTCGACCTTCTTGGCGATTATATCGAAAAAGAAGAGGTGCCTGAGGAACTCTCGGGTGGCAAAGAGCCGGGCCGGAAGACCGCTCGTGAGCCGGGCAAGGCCAAGCAGGGAACGGCGAGGACAATTCCTGGAGCAAAAGAGGAAAAATCTCT